>DASVRL010000101.1:0-15541 GCA_036388635.1 Pyrinomonadaceae bacterium | reverse complement strand
GGCGCGCACAACCATCTTCGGGTTGTGCTTACTCATCACTTTCGTGATCGCCGCCGTCAAGGTCGTTTTCCCGTGATCGACGTGCCCGATGGTGCCGATGTTCACGTGCGGCTTGCTTCTGTCAAATTTCTCTTTGCTCATAACTTTAAGTTTTTTCTCTCCGCTAATTACGAGAAGGACGAAAGATTTTGAGCCTATCCTTTCGCCTTCACTCTCATCCTTTTAATTAAGTGGTAGCGCCTTTTACTTTGGCGATAACTTCTTCGGCAACGTTGCGCGGCGCCTGGTCGTAACGTTCAAAATGCATTGTCGAAGTGGCGCGTCCCTGCGTCGCGCTTCTCAAATCGGTCGTGTAACCGAACATTTCCGATAAGGGCACGAAAGCGGTCACGACCTGCACACCGCCCGGACGCGGCGTCATTCCTTCAATCTGCCCGCGCCGACGATTCAAGTCGCCGTTGACCGAACCCATATATTCTTCCGGCGTGACGACCTCGATTCGCATAATCGGTTCGAGCAAAACGGGTTTTGCTTTTTTGATGGCGTCCTGAAACGCCAAGCTTCCGGCAATATGGAAAGAACGTTCGTCCGAGTCGACTTCGTGATACGAGCCGAAATTCAAAGTGGCTTTGATGTCGACCAATTCGTAGCCCGCCAGAAATCCGCGCGCCATCGCGTCGCGGATGCCTTCCATCGTCGGCTTGATAAACTGACGCGGAATCACGCCGCCGGTGATTTTGTCTTCAAAGACGAATCCTTCGCCCGGTGCAGGCTCGACATGAAGTTCGACGTGCGCGAACTGACCGCGACCGCCGGACTGTTTCTTGAAGATTTCTTTGCCCGGCGCGGGAACGGTAATCGTTTCGCGATAAGCGACCTGCGGTTTGCCGACGTTCGCTTCGACGCCGAATTCGCGCTTCATGCGGTCGACGATGATTTCAAGGTGCAGTTCGCCCATCCCGGCGATGATGGTCTGACCGGTTTCGTGGTCGGTCGAGACCTGAAACGACGGGTCTTCCTGAGCCAGGCGGTTGAGCGCGATGCCCATTTTGTCCTGGTCCTGACGAGTTTTCGGTTCGACCGCGACGCGCACGACCGGATCGGGAAATTCCATCGATTCGAGAATAATCTGTTTGTTCTCGTCGGAAATCGTGTCGCCGGTCGTCACATTTTTCATTCCGCCGATGGCGACGATTTCGCCCGCCGCCGCCGAATCGACGTCTTCACGCTTGTTGGCGTGCATCAACATCAGGCGACCGACGCGCTCTTTGTTTCCTTTAATCGTGTTGTAAACGTAAGAGCCGGAATTAACCGTTCCCGAATAGATGCGCACGAAAGCGAGCTGTCCGAGATGCTTGTCCGCCATTAATTTGAAAACCAGACCCGAAAACGGCGCTGAGCCTGCGGCTTCGCGGGTTTCGGTTTCGTCGGTTTTCGGATTGATGCCTTCGATTGCCGGAACGTCCAGCGGACTCGGCAAATAATCGACCACCGCGTCGAGCAGCGTTTGAACGCCTTTGTTTTTGAAAGCCGAGCCGGTGACGACCGGAACGATTTTCAGTTCCAGCGTTCCCTGACGCAGAGCTTTGCGGATTTCCGCTTCGCTGATTTCTTCGCCTTCCAGATATTTCATCATCAGGTCGTCGTCAATCGAAGAAACGGCTTCAACCAGTTTTTCGCGCCATTCTTTAGCTTCGTCAACCAGTTCCGCCGGAACGTCCGTCGTTTCGTATTGCGCGCCCTTGGTTTCGTCGTTCCAAATCAGACCTTTCATCGTGATCAGGTCGACGACGCCTTTCAGCTGGTCTTCCAGACCGATCGGGATTTGCAGAGCGACGGCGTTGGCGCCGAGACGTTTCAAAATCGAATCGAAGCTTCTTTCAAACGAAGCGCCCGCGCGGTCTAATTTATTGATAAAGCAAATACGCGGAACGCCGTATTTATCGGCTTGCCGCCAGACGGTTTCCGATTGCGGCTCGACGCCCGCGACGCCGTCGAAAACGGCGACCGCGCCGTCCAGCACGCGCAAAGAGCGCTCGACTTCCATCGTGAAATCGACGTGTCCGGGCGTATCGATAATATTGATTCGGTGCTCGATGCCGTTGCGCTTCCAGAAACAGGTCGTCGCCGCGCTGGTAATCGTGATGCCGCGCTCTTGCTCCTGTTCCATCCAGTCCATCGTCGCCGTTCCCTCATGAACTTCGCCGATTTTGTGCGAAACGCCGGTGTAGAACAGCACGCGCTCGGTCGTCGTGGTTTTACCCGCGTCGATGTGCGCCATAATGCCGATGTTTCTAAATTTGTCTAAGCTAATGTTTGCCATTTCTTTAACTGATAACGGATAACGGATAACTGATAGTAAAGGAAATTAACTATCAACTATCAGTTATCAGTTATCCACTAATTAAAACCTGTAATGCGCGAAAGCCTTGTTCGCTTCCGCCATACGGTGGACGTCTTCGCGTTTTTTCACCGCGCCGCCGCGATTGTTGATTGCGTCGAGCAGCTCGCCGACCAGTCTGTCCTGCATCGTTTTTTCGTTACGATTGCGCGCGTTCAAGACAATCCAGCGAATTGCCAGCGTGTTGCGGCGGTCTTTCGAAACTTCGAGCGGAACCTGGTAGGTCGCGCCGCCGATTCGTCGGGATTTGACTTCCAGAGTCGGGGCGACGTTGTCCAACGCCTTTTTAAAAACTTTCAAAGGCTCGTCGCCGGTTCTATCGGCGAGTTTTTCCATCGCGCCGTAGAAAATCTGTTCGGCAACTGATTTTTTGCCCTGCCACATCACGCCGTTGATGAATTTCGAGACCATCACGCTGTTGTAAATCGGGTCGGGCAAAACTTCTCTTTTTCCTGCAACTCTTCTTCTTGGCATAACTTTTACATTTATCAGTTATCATTTAGCATTTATCGACTTTTGAACTCGCTTGTTCAATGGTAAATGTTAAATGATAAATGTTATTTCTTCTTCGCTCCTGCTGCGGCGCCGCCGGCTTTCGGTCGTTTCGCGCCGTATTTCGAGCGCGCCTGGTTGCGATTCGCCACGCCCGACGAATCCAGTGTTCCGCGAATAATGTGATAGCGAACACCCGGCAAATCTTTGACGCGACCGCCGCGAATCAAAACGATCGAGTGCTCCTGCAAGTTGTGCCCGATGCCGGGAATGTAAGTCGTCACTTCGATTCCGTTGGTCAGGCGAACGCGGGCGACTTTGCGCAGCGCCGAATTAGGTTTTTTCGGCGTTTGCGTGTAAACGCGCGTGCAGACGCCGCGTTTCTGCGGGCTCGATTGCAGCGCCGGAGACGCCGTTTTGTATTTCACCGCCTGGCGACCTTTGCGAACAAGTTGGTTAATCGTTGGCATTCTTTTTAAACTCTCTTCAAAATAAAAGCGAAAGTAACCCCTAAACCTGCCTCTTGCCGAAACTCGTTCGGCAGTCAGCGCAAGCGGCTACTTGCGACTAAATTAATGATTAAACCTTAGGGAACGTCTTTTTTTATTTTTTTAGCGCGTAGATTCTGACTTCCCTCAAACTTCATTAAGTCATTAACTTTTCTGTGGCGTGGCTTTATTTTAATAAAGGTAAGCAAACTCGGGTTGGTTTGCCCTGAGTTTTTAAAACTCAGTTTTACGCCACAATAACTGTTCGCGTTTGAAAACCAAACGCTCTACGCTATTTAAAACAAACCGTATTACTACTGTCTGTCTCAGACGAAATGTCCGAAACTTCAGATTCTACGAAACGACCGCCTCATTGTCAAGTGAACTTTTGCACAAATCGATTTTTCTAGGTAGAATTTCTTTTTTTGAATATGACCCCGAACCCGATAGCTATAGACGCGGAGAATTGTCAGATTTGAAACCACGGATTACCACGCCGGAAAACGGATTAAATTTATAATAATCCGCGCTAATCGACGTTAATCCGTTGTTTTATTCTCCTTGTCGTCTTGCCGGAGGACAAATTATTTATTATGAGCAATAAATTTGAAATTTTCTTAAATCAGTTGGACGAAAAAGCGTGGCTCGATGCGGTCACGACGCTTTTGCCCGAAATTCACGAAGTTGACCGCAACGCCGTGCAAATCTGGTTTCGATTTTATCCTTTGTCGCTTTTCCGATACCTGCAAAATGCGGAAAACAAAGAACAAGCAATGCAGAAATTCGTAATGCAGGGCAGCTACGAATTGAAAGACCAGATTGACGCGTCGCACAAATTTCTTTACGGACACCGTTTCTGGAAGGAAACGAAAGACGCCGTTGTCAGCCACGCCGAAAGCTTTCACACCGAAAACGCGGATTTGAAAACCGAAGTTCGGGCAATCGCCAAAACGGTCGCGCAATCGGCGAAAACGACCGAGTGCCTGGCGGTCGGCATTGTTCTGGTCAGCTTAATGACGCTGGTGCAGGCTGGCTTCGACGCTTTCCGAGCGGCGGAAGGAAAAGTTTACATCGGCGCGAAACAGGCGAAAAAATCCGCCAAAGAAGTTTTGGCTGACCGCGCCAGAGACGATTCCCAAGGGCTTTTCGGTTTCCTGAAAACGGTCGATAAAAAATTCTCCGTCAATTACGACGAAGCCGACAGCAAAGCGAGATTCAAAATTATCTACGACGAAGAACTCGCCACTGCCGCCGCCAAAGACCAGTCGCAGGACTGGAAAGCGATGGACGAACGCCGCTGGGAAGGCGTCATTCCGGTCGAATGTCGTTCGGCGGCTTGCGGAACCTGCTGGGTCGGCGTTCTCGGCGGTCAGGAAAAGCTTTCGGAAGTTTCGCGTCTGGAAAGAAAGCAAATCAAAATTTTCGGCTATAATCAGCCGGAAGAGGCGAAACCTTTTCTGCGGCTGGCGTGTCAGGCGAAAGCCTACGGCAATGCGACCATTGTCATTCCGCCCTGGAACGGCGTCTTCGGCAAAAAAGTTTACGGCAACGTCGAAGAAACCGAACTCGAACCGGCGACGACTTCGGCAAAACAAAATCGCACGATAGTCAAAGACGCGGTTAAAAATAAATTGACGTGAAATTCTGAATTTTTCAGAAATTGAAGCACACGCCCGGCGGCATTTTGCGGGCTTGCCAGGCGGCTCTCGACTGCCGGAAAAAGGGCGAAGTCTGCCCGCCGACAAAGTCGTTCGGATTGATCTGATTAAACAGATTTCGACATTGACGAAAAATTTGAGCGAGAATCTTTTTTCCGCATTTTTTTGGTTTAGAATACCGGCATTTATATGGACGAATCAAAAACCGGGCGAACAGCCGTTTTGCCGCCGGCAATGCTTGTGCTGCTGGCGGTTTTACTTTGGAGCACGGGCGGACTTTTTATCAAGATGACGACGCTCGACGCCTTTGCCGTCAACGCCGGGCGCTCGCTGTTCGCGGCGCTGACCGTCGCTCTTTTCACTTACCGGAAAGGCTTGAGGCTCGACGGGTTTACGCTGCTGACCTCGATTCTTTACGCCGGAACGCTCTCCTGTTTTGTTTACGCCAACAAGACGACGACCGCCGCCAACGCGATTTTTCTGCAATACACCGCGCCGATTTACATCCTGATTCTCTCGCCGTTTATTCTGAAAGAAAAATTTCGCTTTCCCGATTTGATCACCGTCGTTTTTTGTCTGGGCGGAATGAGCCTGTTTTTTCTTGAAACGCCGGGCGCGGAAAACAATCTCGCCTCGAATATTTTTATCGGCAACCTGGCGGCGCTGCTTTCCGGTATTTTCTTCGGTTTATATTTCGTGATGCTGCGCCATCCGCGCTCGCTGGAAAATAAAAATCCGGCGCTGTCGGTTTTCTACGGCAATCTGCTGATTGTGCTGTTTATGCTTCCGCTGCTCGCGCAAAATCCGCCTCAGCCGAGCGGAAAAGATTTTCTCGCTATTTTATTTCTCGGCGTTTTCCAAATCGGCATCGCTTACGTTTTATTCACCAACGGCATCGCGGGCGGCGTTCGCTCGCTCGACGCCAGCATTATCGGCTTTGTCGAGCCGCTGCTGAATCCGGTCTGGGTTTTTCTTTTCGTCGGCGAACGACCGAGCCAGTGGGCGATCGTCGGCGGCGCGATCATCATCGCCACCGTCGTCGTGCACACGATTATCAACAACCGCAAAACCGTCCGCCCGCTGACCTGAAAAACGAAAAGCGAAAAGCACTGAGTGCCGAGCATTTATCATCGACCTTTTATCGCTCGGCGCTCAGTGCTTAGAATCCAGTCCTCTTAAAAAACGACTTTCGGCTTCGGCGCTGCTTTTTGAAAGCTGCTTTGATTTCTTTGCGTCGCGTCGCGCAGAACCAAGCCCTGCGGCGTCACGCCTAAATAACCGCTGACGGAAACTTCAAAATAGTATTCGCCCGCTTCGAAATTGCCGCCTTTAACGGGCGTCGTCGTCCAGGTGGTTTTGACTTTTCCATTTTCGTACGGCGCTTTGAGAACCGCGACCGGGCTATGAACGCTGTCCAGAATGTGAAAAATCTTTATCTGCGCGGTCGCGGCTTCGATAGATATTTTGCTGACGGCGGTCAAGCCGACCTTCGTATTGGGCGGCGCTTGCGGAACGTCCCATTCGGCGTCGAAAACCAGTTTGCTTCCGCCGTCGCTCGGATGGCGACGGACTTTCTCGGGCGCGCTGACGGGCGGTCTTCCGGCAGGTATCTTCATATTTAATTCTCCTCTGATGACAAAATTTATAAATGCTTTGAGAGCCGTTAGAATTTTTCGGCTTTCAAATGCTAACGCGCATTTTCGGAGAAAAAAGTGTCAGCGTCGGCGAAAATTTGGGCTTCGGTTCCGATTTTGATATGCTAAACTTAAAGTATTAAGCAAGACCGATGGGTTGGTATGTTGTTCCGAATAATGGAGAAATCGTAAAAGCTCGTCGTAATCGTTAATTTTTCATTAAATTTTGATGAGAAATTTCTTAAACATTTAAATCATTTAAAACTTTAAATACTGAATCAGGCAGCAGTCTTTTTCATTCATAAAATTTTTATTGGAATATATTTTGGAGAGAGCAAACTATGGATAATTTAAACATTCCGACAAATATAAACAACGCGGAACTCGTCCGCTGGGTCACGGAAATAGCGGAGCTGTGCCAGCCCGACAGCGTCTACTGGTGTGACGGCTCGCAGGAAGAATACGACCGCCTGTGTGAAGAAATGGTGGCGAGCGGAACATTTATTCGATTAAATGAAGAAAAGCGTCCGAATTCGTTTCTGGCTCGCTCGCATCCGTCGGACGTGGCGCGCGTCGAAGATAGAACCTACATCTGCTCGCGCAGCAAAGGCGATGCTGGTCCGACCAACAACTGGATGAACCCGCAGGAAATGAAAGCGACCTTGAGACCGCGTTTTGAAGGCTCGATGAAAGGCAGAACGATGTATGTCATCCCGTTTTGTATGGGACCTATCGGCTCGCCGATTTCGCAGTTCGGCGTCCAGCTTTCGGATTCGCCGTATGTCGTCGTGAATATGAAAATTATGACGCGGATGGGAACGAAAGCGCTCGAAGCACTCGGCGAAGGCGATTTCGTTCACTGTCTGCATTCGGTCGGAATGCCGCTGGCGGAAGGCGAACAGGATGTAAAATGGCCTTGCTCGCCCGACCCGAAAGACAAATACATCGTTCATTTTCCCGAGGAAAGAATGATTTGGAGTTACGGCTCAGGATACGGCGGCAATGCGCTTTTGGGTAAAAAATGTCTCGCGCTGCGTATCGCTTCGACTTTGGGGCGCGAGCAGGGCTGGCTCGCCGAGCATATGTTAATCGTCGGCGTCGAATCGCCCGACGGTCAGAAAGATTACGTCTGTGCCGCTTTCCCTTCGGCTTGCGGCAAAACGAATTTCGCGATGCTGATTCCGCCGAAGGCTTTTCAGGAAGAAGGCTGGAAAGTGACGACCGTCGGCGACGACATCGCCTGGATTAAGCCGGACCAGAACGGAAAGCTTCACGCCATCAACCCGGAAGCGGGATTTTTCGGCGTCGCTCCGGGAACGAACTACGCGACGAATCCGAACGCGATGGAGACGATTAAAGAAAATACGATTTTCACCAACGTCGCGTTGACCGACGACGGCGACGTCTGGTGGGAAGGGATGGACGGCGAGCCGCCCGCGCACGCCATCGACTGGCAGGGCAACGAGTGGACGCCCGGTTCGGACAAAAAAGCCGCGCATCCGAACGCGCGTTTTACCGCACCCTCGACGCAGTGCCCCGTGATTGACGAAAACTTCGACAATCCGAAAGGCGTTCCCGTTTCGGCGTTTATCTTCGGCGGTCGCCGCAACTCGGTCGTGCCGCTGATTCAGCAGTCGTTTAACTGGGCTTTCGGCGTTTATATGGCGGCGACGATGGGTTCGGAAATGACCGCCGCCGCTTTCGGCAACATCGGCGAAGTGCGCCGCGACCCGTTTGCGATGCTGCCTTTCGCCGGTTATCATATGGGCGATTATTTCTCGCACTGGCTCGACTTCGGGCGCAACGTCCCGGAACCGCCGCGCATTTTCTCGGTCAACTGGTTTCGCAAAGACGAAAACGGCAAATTCCTCTGGGCTGGTTTCGGCGAAAATATGCGCGTCCTGAAATGGGTCGTCGAACGCTCGCGCGGAAAATCCATCGGCGTCGAAACGCCGCTCGGCTGGGTGCCGCGTTACGAAGATATGGACTGGCGCGGGATGGAAGACTTCACGCGCGAAGATTTTGAAAAGGTGATGAGTCTCGACCGCGATTTGTGGATCAAGGAAATCGCCTCGCACGACGATTTGTTTTTCAAATTGTATGACCGCCTGCCGAAAGAAATGGCGTTCATCCGCGAGCTGCTGGTTTCCAACCTGTGGCGTTCGCCCGAACTGGGCTTAGCGCCGCCGCGTCCCGAACCGGCTGAAAAGCCGTTCAACGACACGAAACAGAAAGAAGCCGAACGCGCCGTGCCGGATAAAACGGAAAGCGGAGCGACGGCAGCCGCGCCGACCGCGTAACGGTTCAAAACAATCAACGTTTATAAGGGCGAAGCTTGTCTCGCCCTTTTTTATTGACTGTTATTCATAAATAAATTAAAAATAGAGTGCTTTACACAAGAATAATTCCGCCCAAAACAAAATCAGATTGTTTAAGGAGAACGTAACTATGAAACGAATTTTGATGAGAACTGCGGTGCTGGCACTCCCCGTATTGGCTTTGCTCTCTATGCATCTGTTGATGCCGTCAGACACTCTCGGTCAAACTCGCCGGGCTGCTCGCCGCAGTAATTCCGGACGCTCGTATCAAACCAATGTCCGCCGCAAAAGCCGCAACGCAGTTTTCATCGGCGGCGGCGCATCGACCGGCGCAATTATCGGGCGCCAGCGACGCAGTTCTATAATTGCCGGCGGCGCAGGCGTCGGCGGCAGAAAGCGAGTAAATTCCGCCATCGGAGCAGGCGGCGCAGGCATCTATCGCCAATCGCGCCGGAATGGAAGAAGAGGCAGGAATTAAGGCTCGACGCAACGGTTAGAGTAAAGCACAATTAATGTTTGTATAGGCGAGGCTTGTCCTCGCCTTTTTCATCGTGAACATTAATGAAAATATTCTTTACTTTCGTAAGAGTGTTCAGCATAATTGTTTCCATTATTGATATTAACTAAACGAGTTTTATAGTTACGGACAAGTCTTATACCAAATCACAAAGAGGTTATAAATGTCTGACGCTGAAAAACAAATTTCTAAAATTGATGAAACCGCAGGAACAAAAATTACTGAAATTAAAGAGACAAGGAAGTTTCTTTCAAATCCTATTGTTTTAACAATTGGCATTATTGGCTCAATTGCTAGTTTAATCAGTATTCCATTAGCATTCTATTTTTACTTTGAAGCTAAGGAATATCCACAATTAATATATTACATAAATCCAGTTAAGACTGTTTTAGTAAAAACAGGTGAAGCTACAAGATTAACAGCAAGTTTTGATAATAATAAGATTGAATCTGATGTGACAGTCGTTCAAATTGCTTTGTGGAATCAGGGGAAGAAATCAATTAAAAAGGAAAATGTTCTTAAACCAATAGTTTTTTATACTGAAAACAGCGTTCCTATTTTGGAAGCAAGTATTCGAAAATCAAGTCGGGATATTGTTCAATTAAGTTTGAATACAGACGAAATCCAAAAGGGTCGTGTATCCGTTTTGTTGAATATTCTTGAAGAAAATGATGGCGGAGTCATTCAATTGATTTACGCAGGTAATACCGAAACTAAAATTAATGTTGAAGGAACAATTGAAGGACAGAGAGAAATTACTTTATTGGAATCTCCAAACATAATAAAATCTCCTGATGAACAACTAAATTATAGCAATTGGAATAATAAAGTTAGTGGATATTTGTGGTCATTTGCAGGGGTAATCGCTTTGCTTTTTTTATTAGGGAATACCATGCGTGACTATATTAATAAAGAACCTTTGTATATAACCACCTCGTTCTGGGTACTTGTTCTTCTTGCAGCTTTTCTATTATTCATAGGTATCTTCTTTCTATATATTTCACGAGAAATAGGTCCGCCTTTTGGATTTTAATTCTTTTCA
This sequence comes from Pyrinomonadaceae bacterium, assembly GCA_036388635.1. Lineage (GTDB taxonomy): Bacteria > Acidobacteriota > Blastocatellia > Pyrinomonadales > Pyrinomonadaceae > JALZHR01. Next base: position 4,991 of record DASVRL010000101.1, on the reverse strand, counting down.
TTCTGCTTACGCGAAAATTTTTGTTGAAATTTGATTAAATTTATATTAATCTGCGGTTGATTCGGCGTTGATAAAGCCCAGTTTCAGTGTCGTTGAATCTTGTTTGCTGAACCTTTTACTTAATTTCACGAACCTTGAATCGAGTTTTGCCAACCTTAATCGAAGTTTTACGAACCTTAAACAGAGTTTCATCAACCTTAAATCGAGTTTTATGAACGTTAAATCGAGTTTTATGAAGCTTGAATCGAGTTTAATGAACCTTAAATCGACTTTTATCAACTTTAAATCGAGGTTGAAAAGCCTTAAGTTAACTGATTTCTCGTTGAGAAACCACTAATCAGGAGAATAATTAATTATGGCACGAATGAGAAAAGCTGCGACACAGCCGATGAATGATGCTGAACAGAAAATTGCCGGTATGAAATCTATCAATCCGACACTTGATTTGGAAAATGGCACATCCGTATCGGCGGGCGAAGCATCGCTCAACGAAACGCGCGAGGCATTGGCTGACTACAATCAAACGCTCGCGCTGGCAGACGAAAAACTTACCATTTTTAAAGCGAAAGAGCGCAATTTGCAGGGATTTAATAGAAAAGTTTTGCCCGCCGTCGGGCTGAAATACGGGACGGACAGCGCCGAATATGAAATGGTCGGCGGCACGCGCGATTCCGAGCGGGCGAAACCGAAACCGAAACAGCCGCCGACGCCGTAAATCGCGGGTCGAAAATGATTTTAAAAGGCGATTCTTTCGAGTCGCCTTTTTTGCTTGAAGCTGGCATAAATGTTGCCTGACGAGCGGCGGAGGTGATATCTATGTATTCAATCAATATACTAAGCAACATCAAAAGAATGGCAATCATACTCTCCCTGGCATTCGGCGTTGTTTTAATTTCGGACATTGCAGCACACGCGCAGTATCGCGAAGTCCGCAAGGTGCGTGTTTATACGACAATCATCGACGACGACCGCGATTACGACCGCGACCGCGATTACAGGCGTGTTTATAACACGCGCGAATATACGAACGAAGGTATGAACGTAGCCGAACAGTACGGCTACGAGGACGGCTTGCAGGACGGCGCTGATGCCGGTCGCGAGCGCGACGCTTACCATCCGGAAAATTCCGGCGACTGGCAGAAAGGAACGAACGGCTACGAAGACCGCTTCGGAAGCAAGAAGGCATACCGTCAGGCTTATCGCCAGGCATATCTGGAAGGCTACCGGGAAGGCTATCGCCGGTATACCAGACGAACTTACACCAACGCCGAAAATTATCGGAAGCGTTACTAACCACTAAAAGGAAAAAGGCGGCTCAAATGAGTCGCCTTTTTTCGCGGCGCTCTCAGAAGAAAATAAAAATTTTGACAAACCGCTTCCTTTTCGGGTAGTCTGGAAGTCAGGAGGTGATAGATATGATAGAAAATACCATCGAAACACCGCCGGACAATTTTAGCCGGTAAAGCCGGTTAAATTTTGAAAGGTCATTATGAATCGGGAAAGGTCGAGAACGGGAAAGTTGAAAACAAGGAAAATGCCGGTTGCTTAAAGCGTAAATAATTACTCCGACACTTTCAGTTTTAACGGTCAGGTTATCCGACCAATCCAATAAAAAGTTTACTTATAAGACAGGCGGCTCGATGTTGAGTCGCCTTTTTCTATTTAATAGAATGAATTCGGGGCGGGATTCCGCGTCCGGAACGAAGTATGAAGATAAAAAACAGAAATAAGAAAAAAAAGCTTTTGCAGCGAATCGACAGAAAATACGTCGGCTATCACGTTTATCGCTCGGAGATTGAAAATCTGCCTTTTGCCTTCTGGACGCGTCTGACGGACGAGCCGATTCCGGAAGGCGATTTCGACGACCCGGCGGCGGCGCTCGGAAAGCGTTATTTTTACAAGCTGACGCGGGTCGACGCCGAAGGCAACGAAAGCGCGCCGATTACGCCGAAAAGCGCTTATACAGACCACGCCGGAAACCGCTTCGGGCAAAATCCGCTGGTCGATTTTGCCGGTTATAACATTTATCGCTCAGCCGACGATAAAGTTCCGGTTGAGCGCTGGGAACGCCGCAACAAAGCGCCGCTGCCGACAACCGAATTTAAAGACGAAGGCGTCGAATCGGGCGAGATTTATTTTTATTACGTGCGCGCCGTCGATTCGAAAGGAACGGAAAGCGCGCCGTCCGAAATCGTGCGCGTTATCAGAAAATAGTCAGAAGTGATAATTGGTAACCGATAACTGAGAATTAAAAACTGTCTTTAGTTATCAGTTACCGGTTATCATTCTCAGTTATTTTGGTTATTCTATTTCTTCACCCGTTTAAAGGAATTTGCCGATGAATAAGAGCAGCGCGCGCAATAATCATAAAAAATACAGCCGTTTCCGTTTCGTCTCCGAACCGCTGGACGCGATTGACCGCAATGACGAGATTCGCAAGCCGGACTTCCCTTTTTCAAAGGAACTGGAAAAAACGCGTTATCCGGTCAGGGCTTTGCGCTACTGGTGGATGCACTGCGTCATTCAGGACGAATTGAAAAGAATGAAGCGCGCGCCGGTGATCGTCGATGTCGGTTGCGATAGAGGAATTATCAAGCGATTTATTCCGCCGGTCGAAGGCGCGCGCTGGATCGGGTTGGATATCGACACGAACCGCGAAGGCATCTCTCTGGCGCAATACGACGAGCTGCACCAGTGCGATTTTGACGAGGGGCTGCCGCTGGCGGACGCCTCGGTCGATATTGCCATCTGCTCGCACGTTCTGGAGCATCTGCCGCGTCCCGATTTTACGATGCGCGAGATTGCGCGGATTCTTCGTCCGGGCGGTCTTCTATTAGTCGGCGTGCCGACCGCGCCGAAATTTATCGCTCATTTTCGCGAGCGCCAGTTTGCCAGACAGCTCCAAGCCGGAACGCGCCAGCGCGGGCAGCACATCCACGTTTTCTGGTCGAAGCGCCTGCGCCGCATCGCCGAACAGGTCGGCTTGCAGGTCGAGTTTTCGACCGGCACGGCGCTCATCCGAAAAAAAGGCAGCCGCCTGGAAAATTACGCGCTCTGGATTCGCTTTAATCAGGTCTGGGCGGCGCTGTTTCCCTCGCTCGGTCAGGAATTATGCCTGCAGCTGCGCAAGCCCGTGTAACAAACGGAAAACGGAAAGCGGAAAACGGAAAATGAAAAAAATCTGATGTTTCTCTTCTCCGTTTTCCGCTTTCCGTTTTCCGCTCTCCGATTACTCAAATAGACTGCCGCTAACCGATTTGCGTTAAAAATCAAAAACAACCATCACAAACTAATAAAAAAAAGCCTGTAATTCCCGGTTTTTTCGCGTGGCACGCTAATCGCTTTGGTAAATGCGAGAAAGGGAGTTCTCAAGGAGTTCTTATGAAAACAAACAAAACACAAAGCAAAATCAGATTATTCGGCTTGGCATTCGCACTACTTTTCGGTTTGGGAATTATGTCGGTGACAAGCGTCAGCGCGCAGGACCGTGATTACCGCCGGGACGACCGTCGGGATAATCGTAACGACGACCGTTATGACAACAACCGCAGCAACAGCTATCGCACGGCGATGCAGCAAGGCTATCGTGAAGGTATGCAGAGCGGGCGTGAAGATGCGCGCAATAACCGCCGCGAAAATGCGATGAGAGCTTATAACCGCGCCGTTCGCAATGCGAGACGAGGCTACAACTCGCGCTACGGCAACGAGAATGCGTTTTCGCAGGCTTTCCGTGAGGGTTTTATGCGCGGCTATAACGAAGGTTACGACCGTGTGGACGACCGCCGCGACCGTCGCCGTAACGGATACTAAAAAGTAAATTTACGGTTTTAGAAATAATAAAACGAAAGCGCAGTTTCATTTGAGGCTGCGCTTTTGTTTTGTTCGGTTTTAGATGAAATAATGTTTTGAGGAAACAATGACTGACTCGAAACATTACATAAAAATCGTTTTTTTGCTGATTACATTCTTTTTTATGGCGGAAGCGAAAGCGCAGAGCGCGTCTTTTGACGTTATCGATTACAACGCGCAAATCGAGCCGGACATAGCGAACAAATCCGTCAAAGGCAGAGTCTCGCTCCGATTCAATTCGCTGAAAAATAATCTCTCGGAGATTCATTTAAACGCGGGCGTTCTGGAAATCGACGCGGCGCGCGAAGAAAAAACCGCTCTGAAATTTGAAAAGCGCGAAAGCGTTTTAATCGTTTCTCTGGCGCGTCCGGCGCGGGCTGGCGAAAAGCGCGAGATCGAGATTGAATATCACGGCGCGCCGCGTTTCGGCATCCGATTTTTTCCCGAGCAAACGCAGGTTTACACGCTTTTTTCCACGAGCCAGTGGATGCCGTGCGTCGATGCGCCGGACGATCGCGCCGCCTTTCGCCTGAATCTGATTTTGCCGAAAGATTTGAAAGCGGTCGGCAACGGTCGTTTTATTCGTGAACGCGCTTTGCCCGGCAACAAAATCTCGTCCGAATGGGAACAGAAAAACGCGATTCCGACTTATATTTTCGGTTTCGCCGCCGGATATTTTCGCGAAGTCACGCAGAATCACAAAAACATCAAGCTGCGCTATCTGGCTTCAACGCAGTTTTCCGAAAAAGAAATTCAGCAGATTTTCAGAGACACGGCGGATATGCTCGATTTTTTCGAAAGCCGTGCGGGCGTGAGGTACGCCGACGACGTTTACACGCAAATCTTAGCGGCGGGCAGAGTCGAGCAGGAAATGAGCAGCTTTACGGCGATGAGCGAGGATTACGGGCGCGCGGTTTTGAAAAACGAAAAGGACATCGGGCTCGGCGCTCACGAATTTGCGCATCAATGGTGGGGCAATATGGTGACGAACCGCGACTGGACGCATTTTTGGCTCAACGAAGGCATCGCCACTTTTATGACCGCCGCCTATAAGGAACATCGTTTCGGGCGCGAGCAATATCTGGCGGAAATCGAAAAATCCCGAATGCGCTACGAAAAAGTGCGCGACGCCGGAAAAGACA
>DASVRL010000100.1:0-22412 GCA_036388635.1 Pyrinomonadaceae bacterium | reverse complement strand
TAAACATAATTCGCTTCACTAAAGACCGGTCTTTAGAGATTCAGATAAATTTATCCTGCTTGGTTTTCCGGAAGAATGTTAAATGATAAGGGCAATCGTATTAAGACTGCGTTTAACAGTAAATAAGCTGCTTTAATTTATAGATAAATTCGGTGTTTCAAGCAAAAAGCGAAAAACAGTTTCAGAAAATCTCGGGTCGAATCTGAAACTGTTTTTCGCTTTTTGAAGCAGTCGGTTAACGCGTTAGATTGAAGCGGCAATCGCTTCATCAAAAATTTGCAGGGCGACGTCCGAGTTTTCTTTCGTCAGAATCAGCGGCGGCGACCAGCGAATCGTGCTCGCGCCGCAACCGAGAATAATCAAGCCGCGATTGAAGCATTCCATCTCGATTTTATCGCGCAGCTCGGGAGCGGGTTTGAGAGTTTCCCTGTCGGTCACGAACTCGACGCCGAGCATTAAGCCCAAGCCGCGCACGTCGCCTATACAATCGTATTTATCCTGTAATTTTCGCAAGCCTTCCTGCAAATATTCGCCGACCTCTGCGGCGTTTTCCGTTAAACCGTTTTCGAGCAGTTCAATCGTCTTTAAAGCCGAAGCGATGCAGACGGGATTTCCGCCGAAGGTCGAGGCATGCGCGCCTTTGCCCCAGTTCATAATGCTTTCCTTTGCCACGCAGACGCCAATCGGCAAGCCCGAGCCGATGCCCTTCGCCAGACACATCACGTCGGGCGTCACACCGGAATGCTCGATGGCAAACATTTTTCCGGTTCTGCCCATTCCCGATTGCACTTCGTCGACAATCATCACGATGCCGTGCTCGTCGCAGATGCGCCGGATCGCCTGCAAAAATCCGTAAGGTGCGGGCACGTAGCCGCCTTCGCCTTGGACGGCTTCGACGACGATTGCCGCCACTTCGTCGGGCGGCGTCGTGGTTTTAAAAATGCGTTCTTCAATCCAACTGATGCAGTCGCGCGTGACGGTTTCCTCGTCGGTCGGCAGATTATTGGCGAAATGCCGGAATTTATTGGGAAATGGAACGTGAACGACGTCCAGCGCCTGTCGCATAAAACCGCGCCGTTGCGCCGCTTTCGAAGACGTCAGGCTCAGAGCGCCGAGCGTTCTGCCGTGAAACGAGTTGAAAAACGAAATGAATTTCTGGCGGCGCGTGTGATGCATCGCCACTTTCAGAGCGGTTTCGACCGCCTCGGCGCCGGAATTGGCAAAATGTGTTTTCGTTTCGCCTTCAATCGGGCAAATCTCGTTCAGTTTCTGCGCCAGCGCGGGCATATGTCGATAATAAAAATCCGTCCCGCACATATGAATCAGCGTCGAAGCCTGTTCGGTGATTGCCTTGACGATTTCCGGGTGGCAATGTCCGGTCGAGCAAACCGCGACGCCCGCGTTGCAGTCCAGAAAAACGTTTCCGTCGACGTCTTCAATCCAGACGCCGTAACCCTTCTCGGCAACGAGTTTATAGTCGGGACGCGGATACGAAGGCGTGACGTATCGGCGGTCGGCTTCGACGATTTCTCTGCCTTTCGGTCCGGGAAGCTCGGTTTTGATAATCGGTTTTTGTAATTCGGTGGCTGTTGGTGTCATAAATTTCTCCTCAAAATTTTATTGGAATGGTTTAGCCGGCGAAAAATTTCGCCGCGTGATTTGGCAATGTCGGATAAAACCGACGCTCAACATCGAAAAGCCGGGGAGAAAAATTTAGTCGCCCGCGAAAAGATTCGGGCGCGTGACAACAGGTCTGAGTTTGGCGATACAGCGCGGCGTCATAAAGGGTAAGAATTACGCCAATCAATATAACAGAACTCGGCTAAACTTCCAAATTTTTGCTTATCCCAAAAGCGAAAGGTAAACTGAAAATATGCAAAGTCCGAAAAAATACACCAATCATTTAATCAATGAGACGAGTCCTTATCTGTTGCAGCACGCTCATAATCCCGTCGATTGGTACGCCTGGGGCGAAGAAGCGTTTGAAAAAGCGCGCGCCGAAGACAAGCCGCTGCTGGTCAGCATCGGTTATTCGGCGTGTCACTGGTGTCACGTGATGGAGCACGAATCGTTTGAAGACGAACAGACCGCCGCCATTATGAACGAGCATTTCGTCAATATCAAAGTCGATATGGAAGAGCGCCCGGACGTTGACCAGATTTATATGAATTTTGTGCAGATGACGACCGGCAGCGGCGGCTGGCCGATGAATGTTTTCATCACGCCCGACCGCGTTCCGTTTTTCGGCGGCACGTATTTTCCGCCCGCCCCGCGCTACAATATGCCGAGCTGGCCGCAGGTTTTGCTGAGCGTAGCGGAAGCGTATCGTGATAAACGCGAAGACCTGCTACATTCGGCAAACGAGATTCTGGTCGAGATGCGCCGCCTGGGGTCGGCTGAATTTGCCGGCGAAAATCTTTCAATAGAATTACTCGACGCCGCTTTCAAGAGCGAATCGACTTATGAAGATGAGCTTGGAAACATAAGAACGGGCAGAAGCGGATTTTTTTACAGTTTTGACAAAACGAACGGCGGTTTCGGCGGCGCGCCGAAGTTTCCGCCGTCGATGTCTCTGGAATTTTTACTGAGATATTTTTATCGCACGCGGAACGAAAAAGCGCTTGAAATGGTCACGAAAACCTGTACGAAAATGGCGCACGGCGGAATGTATGACCAGCTCGGCGGCGGTTTTCATCGTTATTCGGTCGATGCCGTCTGGCTGGTGCCGCATTTCGAGAAAATGCTGTACGACAACGCGCAGCTGGCGCGCGTTTACCTGCACGTTTATCAGGTCACGAAAGACGATTTTTATAAACGCGTCGCCGTCGAAACGCTCGAATATGTCAGGCGCGAAATGTTTGGCGCGAAAGGCGGTTTTTATTCGACGCAGGACGCCGACAGCGAAGGCGCGGAAGGAAAGTTTTTTGTCTGGACGCCGCAGGAAATCGCGGAAATTCTCGGCGCGGAAGACGCGCGAATTTTTAATTTCTATTATGACGTGACCGAGCACGGCAATTTTGAAGAGACGAATATTTTAAACGTTCGCACCTCGTTGGAAACTTCCGCCGCGCAGCTCGGAATTTCGCCGGAAAAATTAACCGAAACGCTGGAACGCGGGCGAAAACAGCTTTTTGCCGCGCGCGAAAAACGCATTAAGCCTTTTCGCGACGAAAAAACTCTGACCGCCTGGAACGGCTTGATGCTGGCGACTTTTGCCGAAGCCGCCGCGATTCTGGAAAACGCCGATTATCTGGAAATCGCGCGCCGCAACGCCGATTTTATTTTGGAGAATCTGCAAAAAGACGGTTATCTGCTCAGAACCTACAAGGACGGCAGGGCGAAATTAAACGCTTATCTCGAAGATTACGCCAATTTTACCGACGCTTTGCTGGAGCTTTACCAGGTTTCCGGCGAAACGAAATATCTGACCGAAGCGCAGCGGCTGGCGGATTTGATGATTACGGAGTTCTGGGACGAGGAAAACGGCGGATTTTTCTTTACGGCGAACAATCACGAGCCGCTTATCGTGCGCAACAAAGATTATTACGACAACGCCACGCCTTCGGGAAATTCGGTCGCGGCTGACGCGCTGCTGAAACTATCGAAGCTTGTCGGCGAGGAAAAATACGAGCGCTTTGCCGTCGCGGTGCTGCGTCTGGTCGCGCCGCAGATTCGCCGTTACCCGAACGGTTTCGGGCGCGCTTTGTCCGCGCTGGAGTTTTATCTGAATCCGACCAAGGAAATCGTCATCATCGGCGGAAAGGGAAATGAGCTGGAAAGGGAAGTCTGGCGTGAGTATCTGCCGAATAAAGTGGTTGTTTTGAATGACAAGGAAGGCGAGGATGCCGAAATTATCCCGCTTTTGCAGGAAAGAAAAATGATTGAAAATCAGCCGACGGCTTATGTCTGCCGGAATTTTACCTGTCAAAACCCCGTGACGACCGCCGCCGAACTGCGCGAGCAGCTAAAAACATAAAAGCTGTCGCGAAACCGGCGGGCAGGCGGGCGGAAAAACACAAAAAACGCAACTCGTTTAAAAAGAAAACTACGCGAAAATAAAAAAAGCACGCTGCCAGCTCGGCAGCGTGCTTTTTCCCAAAATAAAAACGCTAACTATCTGTTGGTATTAGCGTTCGTGTTGGTTCTGTTTGCGGTGTTGCCGGTATTGCCGGTATTGCCCGTATTGCCGCGATTGCCGGTATTGCCCATATTTCCGGTGTTACCCGTATTTCCGGTATTGCCGGTGTTCATCGGCGTCGAAACGTTCATCGGCGTCGTGGTATTCATCGGCGTCGCGTTATTGGTAGCGTTTCTGACATTATTTCCCGCATTGTTTCCCGCTTCCGGTCCGCAAGCGGCGCCTAAAGCGGCAACTGCCAAAAGTGCTGAAAGAGCTAAAGTCTTTTTCATTAAATTATATTCTCCTGTCTTCTCAAAATATATTTTGCGTCTACAGCTTCTAGAAGCCGTTTCCTGACTCTTTATCTAGGAACATTGGACAATATAATTATCTCGCCTTTTATAGTCAACCTAATACAAGTGAAAAGAATCCTTTTTGTCATTTTTTTTTGCATATTTCCGAAAAAATAGTAGTTAGGCGGAAAAAAGGACAAATTCGCCGCGATATTGAAAAACAAGTGTTGACTTATTTTAACCCAAAAAGTTACCCTCGAATGTGGGATATTTTCCCTCGACGCATCTGCTCAAAAATCCTCCGCCTGTTTTTCCCTTTATGAAAATCTCCGAATTTCAGAAATTTAAAGAAAAATACCGTTCCGGCTATCTGATTTTGCCTTTGGTCTCGGTGCTGGCGCTGGTTCTGACTTTTTGGGTCTCGAATTTAAACTTCGCCTTTGAGCTGAAAACCGCAATTTTTCTGGCGATTACTTTTTCATATTTAACTTTTTGCCTGCTGCTCTACATTCGTCAAACCCGAATCCCGCAAAACACGGGCGTTTTTACGGAGGAAACGGAAGAAAAACTGCTCGCGCTCGAAGAAGCCAGTATGTTTTTCGGCGCATCGCTCAAACCCGCCGAGATGTTTCGTCTGGTCGCCAGCCGCATTAACGAGCTGATTCCTTTCGCCGCCTGCGTGTTGTTTCTGCCGGACGAAAATAATTCTCATCTGCTGGCGGCGCAGGCGGTCGGCGAAAACGCCGAAAAGTTTACCGGTTTACGGATTGTTTCCAATGAAAGTCTGGCGTGGAAAACCTTTTTGGAGGGCGAAATTCGGACGGCGGGAAATCTTTTGTTTGAAAAAGATGTTATTTCCGCCGATGTTTTAGCGACTTTGAAAAGCGCCGTCAGCGTTCCGCTCAAAACGGAAGCGGAGGTTTTCGGCGTGCTGATGCTTTACGCGAGCCGCGAAAGGGCTTTCGATAAAAAGTCGGTCGAGCTGATAGAAGCGGTCGCCGAAAGAGTTTCGCCGCTTTTTCTGAGTTCGATTGCCTTCGAGCGCAATCTGGAAAACGCTTTGACCGACAATCTGACGAATCTGCCGAACGAGCGCGCCTTTTATCTGGTGCTGGAAAATCAAATCGCCGAATCGCAGCGCTTTCGCGAGCAGCGCCCGCTGGCGGTGCTTTCGATCGACATCCAGAATTTTGACGAGATAAATAAAAGATTCGGTCACGTGCGCGGCGACCAGATTTTAAGCTACGCCGCCAAAATGATCAAAGGACAGCTCCGGCAGATGGATTTTCTGTCGCGCTCGACCGGCGACGAATTTCTCGCCGTGCTGCCGACCGCTTCCGAGGAAATCACGGAAATCATTATCAACCGCATCGGCAAAGCTTTCGATTTAAGCCCGTTTGAACTGACGAAAACCGAGCGCGAGTTTATCAAATTAAATTTCGGCGCCGCTTCGTTTCTCAAAGACGGCGAAACGGCGCAGGAGCTTCTGCGCGCCGCCAATCTGAAAAAACAACAATCGAAAAAAACCGGCAAAGGCTCGATTCTCTGGTTTCCGCGCGAATACGTTAATTAAGTGACGGTTGATAACTGATAACTGATAGTTGAAAAGCTCTCGGCAGTAGTCAGCAATCAACTTTATAATTCCGAATTATTAACTATCAGTTATCAGTTATCAGTTATCAGTTATCAACTATCAGTTATTCTGCGTTTCTTCCTGAATCAGCGTCGCCGTCCATTTGCTTTTCGGATAACGGGTTTTGAGGACTTTTGCGATTTTTTCTTTTAATTCCTCGTTATTGCCGCAGCCGTATTTTGTCCAGCCGTTTGCTTTGTAGACGATATACAACATTTCGGGAACGCGTTTGTCCGTCGGTGCGAGCCGCTGCCATTCCAGAACGGTTTCGCCCAAAAAATGCGGAGCGTCGCCGAGCTGTTTTAGCTTCGCGCGTTCGGCTTGCGCCGCGTCGCTCTGGGCTTTGGTCAAAAACGCCGGGCGGGCGGGAAGCCGAAAGCCGACTTTTTCGCCCTTTTCGTCGTAATCGGAATCATACGGCGTGCACCACCAATCGTCCGAATCAAAGTCGCCGGTTTCGTTATCGGTTTTGCCCATTCCGCTTTCGATAATCGGCGTTAAAATCGGATTTTTCAGTATCAAAAACAACGCGGCGCGTTTTCGTTCGAGCGGCGTCAAAGCGTTTTGATACGGCGTCCAGTGCGTCGATAATTCCGGCGCGAATTTGACGACTTCCGGCGAGATTTTTCGCGCTGCGCCGTCGTCATCGAGCAAGACGGCGCGCGTCCAAATCGCCAGCGCCAGGCGTTTTTGCAGATATTCGGGAAGCGCCGGCGATTTTTCGGCTTCGAGCAGAACCGCGAGCGGAAAATGCTGGTTGATGATTTCCACCGCGTCTTCGTCAAACATCGTGCGGTCTTGCCATTGTTTTTCCATTTTCAGGCGGTCTTCGACTTCGCGCTCGAATTCTTCGCGCGTCTGCTCGGTGTTGTATTTCGGGTCATAATACGATTTTTGCTCGGCGATAAATTGGTCAATCGTGCCGGTCGAGCCTTCAAAATCGAAGCCGAAAGGTTTTCGCTGGGCGAATTGCAAAAATTCGTCGAGCGTTTCAGCCAGCGCCATTCTTTGCTGTAGAAATTGATTGCGCGTGGAAATCGGCAAATCCAGAGTCGAATTTAAAACCTCGTCCAAAACACGTCTGGCTTCGGCAAATTTCTTTTGCTCGATGTAAATTCTCGCCGCGTGATAAGCGACGGTCGCGTAAGCGGGCGCATTGCGGTCGATTCTTTCGGCTTCGACGAGCAGTCGTTTCAAATCGTTCGAGGTCGTTTCGGCTTTGGCGAGCGCGGTCATCAGCCACAAATCGGATTTCGTCTGCTGCCAGCGCAGCAGCGCGTGTTCATATGCCGCCGGGTCGCCGATTTGATATGTGAAAAGCCAATCGGTCAAATCGTCCTGCCGCAAAAACTGGGGCAGCAGCGCGAGCGTGGTTTCTTCCGAGCCGTAATAACCGCCTTCATAAGCTTTGTATGTCTGTTTATTTGTTTTTCTGCGATAGCTGTCGCGGCGGGCTTCCTGAACGATTTCTTTTTCCTTGTCGGTCAGTTTTCTGCCGATTTCGCGCTCGACCTCTGCGTAAATCTCCTCGTCGGTTTGCTCGGCGAGAAATGTGAAAGAACGATAAGTGTTTTCGCCAATCGTTATTCCGAAGCTCACAGCTTCGTCCATAACCTGTTTTAAAGTAATCGCGTCGCCCGGAGTTTGATTAATCGTCACGTTCGACGCGGTGTTTTCGCTGGAGGTCGTGTTGCTGTTAGTGCTCGAAACGTTGGCGTTTGCGTCCGCCAGCGGGCGAGCGTTCGCATTTGTTTCTTGGCGATACTGCTGCTGTTCCGTCCTTTCCATCTCTGATTGCCGTTCAAGCTCTTTTTTGCGCTCTTCCTCGGCTTCCAGAATCTGCTTTTCAAATTTATCCAGCAGCCAGTGATAATCGACCACGTTCTGTCGAAAATTATCATCTCCGCCCGAAACGGTGAGCGAGCCGGCTAATTCGCGGGCGCGCTCTTCGGGATGCAGGCGATATTTGATTAAATTCAGAAGCTTGACCGCCGCGCCGTAAAATTTTCCGCCGCGCGCCGTCAGCCGGTAAAGATGCGCTTCGGCTTGCCCGTAAATTTCTTTCGATTTTTCCGGATTTTTCGACAGGCTCGCTTCGCGCACCAGCGTCCGCGCAATCAGGTAATCAGCCGTTTCCGACCAGACCGAATCGGAATCGTCGGCAATGCGCGTCCAGATGCCGCGCGCCGTCTCGTAATTCAGCGAATAAAAATTGGCGGCGGCGATCTGGTACTCGCGGTCTTTTTTGAGCCAGTCGGGAGCGTCCAGATTGGCTGGTTCGGGAATCGCCTGACCGCTCGCGCAGTTCATAAAAACCTCGTCCTGCGCCTTGACCCAAGCCTGCACGCTTTTGTTTTCCGCGCCGTAGCTGGTAATCCGGTCGGTGAGCGTCTGGGCGGCGGTTTCAAACGCGGATTTCGTGCAGTTCGGGAAAAAATCGTAGCTGCCGTATTCGCGCTCGGTGTAGATTGACGGCAGTTTCTCCTCGTCTTTCATCACTTCGTTGCGCCTTTCGACCCACGCTTTGACCGCTTCCGAAACGTCGTCATCGTCAAAGCTCCGGTTGTTAAACTCGGCGTTCCAGACATCGACCAAGCCTTTTTGCTCGGCGGCTGAAAATCCGCCGCCGTTCAGATAACGATACGCGGCGAAAAGCACGACGCGGCGATACGTCGGTTTGACGATGCCGATTCTGCCCGCCGCGAAATTTTCAAACGGCTCTTCCGGCGCGTGTTTGTAATCGAAAACCGGCGTGATATAGCTCGGACCGCAGGCGAAGGCGGGCGCGGCGATTTGAAAAAGCAAAATAAACAGAAGAAAGAATGAAAGAAAAAATTTACAGGGATGAATGAAACCAACAGGGATAAAAGAAAAAAACATCCCGTTTATCCTGCCCGTCCCTGTTAATTTTTTTGTTTGAAACTGCTTTCTCATCGTAAAACTCCTTCGGGCAAACGCTTTAAATCTTCCGCTTTCCAGCCTCTCGATTCGGAATTGAAAATGTAAAATCGGCGATTCGGCTTGAATTTCGCCTGTACAGGTTCGTCCAGCGCAATGCCGTAGCTGCCTTTACATAAAGGCTCGCGCCAGTCGTTTTCCTTAGCCAGAAAATCCCGAATCGGCTTATCGTCCGCGCCCATCCGAAACGCCATCGGCACGGCTTCGTCAACCGGCATCTGGCTGAACCACCGGTCGCCGACGCACCACGAGGCGAGCGCCGTGATTGAGAGAGGCGTATTTTCCGGCAAATTTTTGCGCAAATCTTCCACTAATGATTTATAAAAATTTCTTTCCGAAACGACCGCGTCAAAATCTATCTGCACGGCTTTTACGTCCGGCAATTCCAAAGTCCGTTTAATGAGCGAAACGATTTCGGTTTTTTGCTTGTCGGAAAGCGCCGGTCGCCGGTTTTTTTCCTTGTTGGTTTCGATGCGCGTGACGGCGATAAGATATGTCCGGGGCGCCAGCTCCAAAGGCTGGCGGCGCGGCTGAAAAACAATTTCGTCGCCTTCTAAATTTAAAGTCTGCGCCAGAAAAGCGACGCCGAATTTTTCGCGGTCGAGAAAGCGTAAATCCTCGCGCCGTTCCCACGCCCAGAGAATCGTCGGCGGCATTTCATTATTAATTTTGACCTGGTTTGACGATTTTAAGGCGCAGCTGCAAAAGATCGCCGCGCACAGCAAAATCGAGACGCCGAAACTATTCTTCAAAAACATAAAACCTCGGCGTGAATTATAAACGCTCGTCGCCGGTTTTCAACCAAACTCAAGGCAGATTCGCTTTATTCGCCGCGCGGCTTTGAGCAAAATAGCGTCCGGAAACGGCGGTCACGAAAATCGTCCAGCCGATAAATAAAATAAATAGTATTTCATAGCCGGTAGTCTGACGAGTTTCCATGAAAAAATAAACCAGCGCCAGCGCGCTCGTCGCCGAGACGATTAAATTAAAGAAAAAAGAAATTGCCCACAGCCACCCGACAAAGCGCTTCGTCACCGCCGTCCAGATATATCCGAACAACAATAAAAAGCCGATGACCGGCGGCAATGGAAGCAGCAGAGCGAGAGGATTTGTCGGTCCGCCTTCAAAGGCGAACATAAATAAAAAAAACGCGCCGTAGATTCCCGGCAATGCCAGCAGGCAGCTCCCGGCAATAATAAAAAGCAGCGGCGCCATATTCGGTTTGGAATTGTCTTTCATAAAATAAAACCCACTGTAAAATAAATTACGAGTCTGCGGCGAATTTTTGCACAGTATTTCCAAAAACACAAAAAAAATTTGCTATACTGAAAAAAAACTGAATGACCATTCATTTTAACGAGGCAAATAATGACAGAACGTGAACAATTACCGATGGACGTGGTTTTTGTCGGCGCGGGACCGGCGAATCTGGCGGCTGCCCTGCATCTGAAAAATTTAATTAACCGGCACGACGAGGAAATCGCCGGCGGCAAGCGCCAGGGTAAACCGCTCGGCGAGCTGGAAATCGCGATTATCGAAAAAGGCTCATTTGTCGGCGCGCATATTTTGTCGGGCGCGGTGCTCGACCCGCGCACTTTTCACGAATTGATGCCGGATTTTATCGAGCAGGGCTGTCCGGTTGACGCGAAAGTTACGTCGGACGCTTTCTGGTATCTGACCGAGAAAAGCAAAATCGCCGCGCCGATTACGCCGCCGCCGCTGAAAAATCACGGTTATTACATCGCATCTTTAAGCAAAATCTGCGAATGGATGGGCGAAAAATGCGAGGAAGCGGGCATCAATATTTTTCCCGAATTTCCCGCTGCCGAAGTTTTGTATGACGAAAACGATTCGGTTATCGGCGTCCGCACCGGCGACAAAGGCATCGGCAAAGACGGCAAGCCGAAAGCGAATTTCGAGCCGGGCGTCGACCTTTTAGCGCGCATTACGGTTTTGGGCGAAGGCTCGCGCGGTTCACTGACGAAACAGTTAACAACGCGCCTGGGCTTGAACAAAGGCAAAGAGCCGACCGTTTATTCGCTCGGCGTCAAGGAGCTTTGGGAAGTGCCGGCGGGGAATTTTGAAACGGGGCGCATCATTCACACGCTCGGCTTTCCGTCGGACACGAAAACCTACGGCGGCGGCTGGGTTTACGGGATGAAAAACAACATTATCAGCATCGGCTACGTGACCGGGCTGGATTATCTCGACCCGTTGATCGACCCGCACGCCGAGTTTCAGAAATTCAAAACGCACCCGGAAATCGCCGCGATTCTGGAAGGCGGAAAGATGATTAAATACGGCGCGAAAACCATCAACGCGGGCGGCTGGCACACGATGCCGCAGCTTTACGCGGACGGCGTTCTGCTGGTCGGCGACTGCGCTTCCTTCCTGAACGGTCAGCGCATCAAAGGCATCCACACGGCGATGAAATCGGGAATGCTCGCGGCGGAAACGATTTTAGAGGCGCTCGTCAAAGACGATTACACGACCGAAACGCTTAGGCATTACGAGCAGAAAGTAAACGGCTCGTGGCTTTACGACGAGCTGCACGCCGTTCGCAATTTTCACGGCTCGTTCCAGAAAGGTCGCTGGTCGGCGCTCGTCAACAGCGGTTTGCAGTTTTTGAGCGGCGGTTTCGCCTGGGGTTTTATCGACAAAGAATCGCACGAAGCCGGACACGAAAGAATGCAGAAGCTCGAAAAATACGATTACGACGGCGACAATCCCGTGCAGCGTTATCCCGACTTGAAATTCGACAAACAGTTGACTTTCGACAAGCTGACCGACGTTTATCACGGCGCGGTCGCGCACGACGAAGACCAGCCCGCGCACCTGCACGTTCTGGATACGGAAATATGCGCGACGCGCTGTGCGGAAGAATACGGCAACCCGTGCCAGCGTTTCTGTCCGGCGGCGGTTTACGAAATGGAGCACAACGACAAAACCGGCAGGCGCGAATTGAAAATCAATTTTTCAAACTGCGTTCACTGCAAAACGTGCGACATTTCCGACCCGTATCAAATCATCAACTGGGTGACGCCCGAAGGCGGCGGCGGACCGAATTACAAGGGAATGTAAATAAAAGCAGACACCTCGAAAAGGCATAGTGCAAAACGGAAAAACAGGTTTAATTCTGAATCCTGAATCCGAAATCCCGGTATTCTGCACGGTGCTTTTTCGACGTCTCTGCGTTCTGGACGTTGTGCGTTTTCGAGGCTTTTTTATTTTAAAGGAATATAATTTGCTCTGACTTCCTTTTTGTGTGGTTTTGCAACGAAACATTACACAATTTTATTAAAGGGAGAAAAATATAATGTCAATTCCTAATAATGACGAAGTTGAAGGCAAATTTGACCAGGTGAAAGGAAAAGTAAAAGGCACGGTCGGCAATCTGATCGGCGATAAACAGATGGAAGTCGAAGGCGAAGCCGACGAAACAAGCGGCGAAACTCAGGAAAGCTGGGGAAAAGTCAAACGCGGGGTCGGCGACGCGGTTGATGCCGTCGGCGACGCGATCAGCGATGCCGGAGACAGAATCAGCCGGTAATTTAAAAGGGCGAAAGATTTCGGTTTTATCAAATTGCAATCTTTCGCTTTTTTATTTTAAACTCACGAAATTAAATAACGTCAATTTTAGAAAATTTTAGAAAAAGAAAATTTAACGCAAAGACTGGTTGAGAAACGGGAAACGGAGACGGAAAACAAAAAATATCGGTTTTCAGATTTTCCATCTACCATTTTTCACTTTCCGTTATTCATTTTCCGCTTCTTTCGGTCTTTGTGTTGAAATAATCTTTTCCCCGGACATTTAACGCTTTATGAAAGGCAATCTGTTCATTATCACGTCGCCTTCGGGCGGCGGCAAAGGCACTTTAATCCGTGAAGTCTTGCGCAGCGTGCCGAAAGTCGGTTATTCTGTATCTTTTACGACGCGCCGCCAACGCGCCGGAGAGGAACACGGCAAACATTATTATTTTGTCAGCCGCGAAGAGTTTGAAAAAAAGGTAACGGAAGGCGACTTTCTGGAATGGGCAAACGTCCACGGAAATCTTTACGGGACGTCGAAAGCGCAGGTCGAGAGCGAGCTGAATCTGGGTCGCGACATCATTCTGGAAATCGACGTGCAGGGCGCGGAAATCGTAAAAAATCTGGTGCCGGAAGCCATCGGAGTTTTTATTCTGCCGCCTTCGTTTGAAGTTTTGCGCGAGCGCCTGACCGCGCGGCAGACCGAATCGCCAGCCGATTTGCAGATTCGCCTGCGCAACTCGAAACGGGAAGTCGGGCGCTGGCAGGATTTCGATTACGTCATCATCAACGACGAGGTGAATCGCGCCTCGACGGATTTGCAGTCGGTTTTTTTAGCCGAACGGCTGAAACGCGGCAGGCAGTCGGAAAATATTGAAAAGATTATCAAAACTTTTGAAAATTTATAGAAAAGATAAGGAATTATGGCAGAAAATTTAGATAACAACGAAGAAAATATCGAAACCGGAGAAAACGGGGAAGGCGCGAAAGTCACGCCCGAAATCGACTCGAAATATCGCTTGATTTTGCTGGCGGCGCAGCGCAGCAAGCAGTTGCAGAAAGGCGCGACTCCGCGCGTCGGCGCCGACCCGCGCAAAACGAAATCTACTCGCATAGCGCTTGAAGAATTCAAACAGAAAAAAATTCACTTCGAGTTTATCGACGAAGAAAAATAACGAAATAAAACGATGAACGATGAATTCGACAGACAGAGTCTGCAATTTATCGTTTGCGCGTTTCGCGTTCAGCGTTTTTTTTATTCGACGTTCTGCACCTGCTCGCGTATTTTCTCAATCTCGCTTTTTATCGCCAGACCGTTTTCCTTGACGGTCAGATTATTCGTTTTCGACAGGATTGTGTTTGCTTCGCGGTTAAGCTCCTGCGTCAGAAAATCGAGCCGTTTGCCGACGTCCTTTTCTTCGCTCAGGATGGCGCGAAATTGTTCGATGTGGCTTTTCAGGCGCGATATTTCCTCGGAAATATCGCTGCGGTCGGAAAGATAGGCGATTTCCTGCGCCAGCCGCGCCTGGTCGAGTTCAATCTGCGCGTCGGTTTTCGCCAGCATTTCGCCGATGCGCTTGGTCAAACGCAGCCGGAATTCTTCGGCGACGTTGGCGGCTTCTTTTTCGATTGACGGCAGACGGTTTTCAATTTCGCCCAAAAGCGAATTCAAATCGCTGCGGAGCGATTCGCCTTCGGTCTGACGCATCGCTTCCAGCTCGTCGAGCGCGATTTCAAAAGCCTTCTCGACGCCGCTCGTAAAATCCTCGCTCAAATCGTCTTTTTTCGGCTGCAAAACGTTCGGCAGGCGCGCGACGAAATTCAAATCCGGCTCGCCGGAAAGCTCGAATTCACCCTGCAAATCCTTCAGCGCCGAAAGATAACCGGCGATCAGCGGGCGATTCAGCTCGTAATTGATTTCGCTCGTGCGCTCGTAAGTCAAATTCACGTCCACGCGCCCGCGCACGAGCCGGTTGGAAATAAGTTTTCTGAGCGTTCCTTCGATCGATTGAAGCTCCTGCGAAAGGCGCAGGTGAACGTCCAGAAAGCGATTGTTAACGGTTTTTAATTCGACGGACACCGAGAAATTTTCGCCCGTAAAAGCGCCGCGTCCGAATCCGGTCATTGATTTCATAATTTAGTTTTTAGCTGTTAGCTTTTAGCTGCCAGCTCTTCAAAATTTTCTTCTTCGGCGAATTGCAGTTCGTACAATCGGCGATAAGTTCCGCCCTCTGCCAGCAGTTCGGCGTGCGTTCCGTGTTCGATGATGCGCCCGCGTTCCATCACCACGATTTTATCGGCGCGGCGGACGGTCGAAAGGCGGTGCGCGATGACAATCGAAGTGCGGTTGCGCATCAGATTCGCCAGCGCTTTCTGCACGAGCTGCTCGCTTTCCGCGTCCAGCGCGCTGGTCGCTTCATCCAGAATCAAAACGGGCGCGTCGACCAGAACGGCGCGGGCAATGGCGATGCGCTGGCGCTGACCGCCGGAAAGAAAAATTCCGCGCTCGCCGACGATTGTCTCGTAGCCGGCGGGCAATTCTTCGATAAAATCCTGCGCAAAAGCGATGCGCGCGGCTTCGGCGATTTCCGCTTCGGTCGCATCGGGTTTGCCGTAGGAAATATTGTAGCGAATCGTGTCGTTAAACAGAACGGTTTCCTGCGTGACGAGCGCGATTTGCTTTTTTAATGAATCGAGCGCGGCGTCGCGCAAATCCGTCGCGTCCCAGAAAATCGCGCCTTCTGACGGGTCGTAAAGACGCTGAATCAATTTTATCAGGCTCGATTTTCCGCCGCCGCTCTCGCCGACCAGCGCGACCATCTCGCCTTTCGGAATCGAAAGACTGACGTTGCGCAGGATTTGTTTATTGTCCGTCTGGTAATTGAAGGAAACGTTTCTGAGTTCGATTTTGTTTTGCAAAGGCGGCAATTCGACGGCATCGGTTTTTTCCGGCATCGATTCGTTCTCGTCCATCACGTCCCAGATGTCACGCGTCGCGGCAAAAGCTTTGTTCAGCTCATTATGCAGGCGCGAGATTTTTCGCATCGGGTCGTAGCTGCGCAGCAGGAAAAACAAAAAAGCGAAAAACTGCGGGGCTTCCATTCTGCCGAGACTGATTTCGCGCAAGCCGAAAAACATCAAAACGCTGATGGCGACAGTGCCGATAATCGAAATCGTCGGCGGCGAAAACGCGCTGATTTTGCCCGAACGAAAGTTGGCGCGCGCAATCACCTGCGCGACTTTGGTAAATCTTTCCTGCTCGCGCGCTTCGGCGCGATAGGCTTTGACGATTGATTGATTGGAGAGCGATTCCTGCGCCGTGTCGGTCAGAAGCTTATTGCCTTCAAAAGACTCAACCGACAGGCGGCGCAGAGTTTTGGAAAATTTCGAGGTGATAAACGCGATGACCGGCGCGATGACCAGCGCGCCGAGCATCAAGCGCCAGTTCAGATAAAACGCGGCGGTGAGAAAAAAAACGAGCGCCACGCCCTCGCGCAGAACGTCGCGCAGGTGAGCCGAAACCGCCAGTTCGATCGCCGTCGCGCTGACGACCAGCCGCGAAACCAGAAAATTCGTCCGGTGGCGCTCAAAAAAAGCCGCCGATTGATTCAATAAATGCTCGTATAAATCCTGACGCATCCGCAAAACGGCGGACTGACCGATTTTCGACATCAGATAGACGCTGAAATATTCGGCGATTCCGCCCAGCAGCGTAAAACCGATCAGCAGACCGGAAATCGTCAGCCACGCCGCAAACCAATCGCCAGCCGGAATCAGATTTTGCAGGTTAAAAAGCGTCGAGGTTTTCTCGGCGGTATTGGTGCCGAAAGCCTGGTCGAAAATCGGCACAATCAGCGCGCCCGTCGCCGTCTCGAAAACGGCGACCAGAATCATCGCCAGCACTGCCAGCGCAAACGTCAGCCCGTGCGGGCGCAGATATTTTAATAAACGTCGGAAATCCTGCATCGCGAAAAACTAAATTATTCACGTTCGAATGCGCGGATGCAAGTATCTAATGCAGAATGCCAAACGCCGAGGGCAAAATATTAGGAATCAGGATTGAAGATTCAGGCTTAAATCCGTGCTTCGATTCTGCGCTTTTCATCTGGCGTTTGGCGTTTTTGACGTTTATTCAACGGGCGGCGGAAGCGTTAAAATCGAAAAGCACGTGAGCCAGCCAGCCAGCCATCCATCCGGGTTCGGGGCGTAGTATTCGGCGATTCCCTGAAGAATCGGGGCATGCACTTGCGCTTCGGCGATTGCGCCGCCGCAGAAAAAGGCGATCGCGAAAAACAAAGCAGTTCTGACGGTTGTACGCCGCATCGGGTTAATCTCCTTTCAGTTGGGCGGACGTGATTGGCAAACAAATATAATTCAAGCGGGAAGTGATAACAACAATGAATTTTTCGGGTTGCCGGAGAATCGTAAAACAAAATTTAGTATGAACAATCGGCAGACTCGTAGTAAAATCCAAAATTGATGCAGGCTTTGATATATAAATTAGCAACTGATTACAGTTAAAAAGGCATCTTTCTTTTCGGACAAATCTCTTTCGGAGAAAAAAAACATTGATGAAAAACCCAAAACTTTTGAATATCGTTCTGATACTTTTGTTTCTATTTTCTATGACGATTGTTTCATTCGGGCAGGTTGACGTGCCGCGCCAGACGACGGCGATAACTTACCCGGAGGACGAGCTCGTCACGGTGCAGTTTCGCGGCACAACGCGCTTTCCGCGGATGAAAGGCGACGCGCGCATCAAGCGCACGCGCCGCAACGGAACGGAAATCGAGCTGTCGGTTTCGAAAATGCCGCGCCCGTTCGAGCTCGGCGCCGGCTACGCGACTTATGTCGTCTGGGCGGTTTCGCCCGACGGTCAGATTGACAATCTCGGCGAGATTAAGCGGCGCGGATTTTTTGAATTCGATTCGAGAATCTCGGTGACGACGCCGCTGCAAACCTTTGCCATCATCATCACGGCTGAGCCGCATTTTCTCGTGCGCCGCCCGAGCCGCGCGATTATGCTGGAAAACCTGACGGCTTTATCGGCGAGCGGGCGAACGCTGGCGACCGCCAAATCCGTCAATTATTTCGGCAACACGAGCGATTATTTCTCCGACGCGCGCACGCCGGAAATCGCCGAAACCGATTATTCCAAAACGCCTTCGACCATCCTCCAAGCCAAGCAAGCCGTCGCTCTGGCGAGATACTCCGGCGCGCAGCGCGACGCGGCGGACGAACTGCAAACGGCGGAAACTTTGATGCAAAACGCCGAAAACGCCTGGAAAGCCGGACGCGACGAAGAATCGGTCGATTTGACGGCGCGCCAGGCGGTCAGCGCGGCGGTCAAAGCCGAAGACACGGCGCTCGTGCGCAAGGAAGCGCGCGAAAAACGCAACGAAAAATCGCGCAACGACGCCGAGCTGCGCCAGGCGGAAGACAAATATCTGCGGGCGCAGGACGAGATTACGGATTTGAAGGCGGAACTGGCGCGCGAGCAGCGGCAGCGAGAACTTTCCGAGCGCGACTCATCCAATTACAACGAGCAAATCAAAGCTATGCGCGAGGAAAACGCGCGGCTGCGCGACGAAATCGCCAAGCTGCGCGCCGATTCCGAAGATGCGAAAACCCGTCTGGCGCGCGTCGAAGGCGAGAAAGTCGCCATCGAAAAACAACGCGAGCAGGACGAGCGCTCGACGCGGCTGCGCGAAAGTATGCCGGTTTTGATGCAGTCTTTGAAACCCTTCGGCGCGGTTCGGCAAACCGAGCGCGGAATCGTTTTGACCTTGCCGGAAACCTATTTTATGGGAATCAGGGACAGCAATCTGGCGACGACGGCGGACGTGAAAATTTCCAATCTGGCGAATGTTTTAGCCAACAGCACGGATTATCGCATCGTCGTCGAAGCGCACACCGACAATAAGGGAACGCCGGACGAGCTTCAGACTCTGACGCAAACTCGCGCGCAGACGGTTCTGGACAAATTAGCGGCGGGCGGCGTCGAAGCGTCGAGAATCGAGGTCAAAGGCTACGGCGCAAGCCTGCCGGTGGCGCCGAACACGACGAATTTAAACCGCGCGAAAAATCGCCGCGTCGATGTGATTTTGATTCCGAATCTTTAATCGAGACAATATCCGGACACTTAAAGCCGATCCGCCGCCGCCGCGGGGTCGGCTTTTTCTTTGCTGCCGCGCCCGCCGGAAGTATCGGAAACCGCTCCGTCTTGCCTGAAACCCGCAAATCAATTAACTTAGTGGCAAAGCGATTCACATAAACATTTGGTAATTAAATGAATGAGCCTGCGATGGATTAAGACGCTTTCCGCCGGATGGTAATGTTCTAATCTAATGGTGGTATACTTAGTTGACTAAAAAACGCCCCTTTTTCAGACAATTAAAATAGAGTAGGATGTGTCTCGGAAACGCCCCTTTCCGAAGACAAAAACAAATATCAAATAATTAAGCTTAAAGAAATCTTGGTTATTTTCTGCCCGGTAGATGGATTGCCTAAAAAATAAAATCTTGTGACATCGGGACGTCCGGGACAACGGTAAAACGATTTCAAAATCTTAGAGGAGACTTGATGAACGGATACGGCTTGGATTTTCTTACTTTTCGACATTGGACGAGTATTTTGCTCGGATTATCGTTAATAATTTTCGGCGGCTTTTATTTTTTTAATGTTTCCGTCAAAACGAAAGCCGTCGAAAAACCAGCGGCGGAGCAAAATCTGGTGAACGGCAGGTTGGCGTTTTCCTGGAGGTCTATTCCGTCTCCTGAAGGCGGTATTATTACTTCCAATCCGGACGGTACGGGGCAGACGGCAGTGCCGATTACAGGTTTCCACACTCCAGCCGAGCCTGCGTGGTCGCCTGACGGAACCAGGCTCTCCTTCGCCGGGACCCAAAATCCCGGTGATATTTTTGTGAGCAACGCCAACGGCGGCGGACAGATTAATTTGACGAACACGGCTGACCCGATACGGGAACGTAATCCGTCGTGGTCGGTGACGGGAAAAATCGCCTACGAGCGCAACCCGCAAACGACGAGCGGGCAAATCTGGACGATGAACACGGACGGCAGCGGACAGGCGCATTTTTCAGCCATTACGCAGCCTTTTCCGTTCGCGCCGTCGTGGTCGCCGGACGGAACGAAACTGGCTTTTGCGAGCGGCGGCGAAATTTGGGTCATCAATGCCGACGGCACGAACGAGCGGCGCGTGACGGTGAATACATCGACGGACACCGACCCGGCGTGGTCGCCGGACGGCTCGAAAATCGTCTTCGCGAAAGGCGGCAGCGGTATCAGCGTTATCAATTTGGACGGCACGAACGAAACGTTTCTGTCAGGAAGCGGGGACATCCAACCGGCTTGGTCGCCCGACGGAACGAAAATCGCGTTCAGACGCACCACCACAAACCGCGGCATTTACACGATGGATGCAAACGGCGCCAATCAAGTGAGAATCGTAGCCGATATCATCAACTTTCCGTTATGCTGCGACATACTCTACGAAAATCCCGCGTGGCAGCCCGTCGCGCAAACGCCCGGCACTTTCATCATCGGCGGTCGCGTGACTTACAACAACTTGCCGGTGAGCGGCGCAACCGTCACTTTAAGCGGCGCGACGAATGCCACGACGACGACCGACGCGGGAGGATTTTACCAGTTTTCCGGTCTTGCGGCGGGCGGCAGTTACACCGTTTCGCCGTCTTTCCCGAGACATTATTTCACGCCCGCGAACCGTACGTTCAATAATCTGTCTTCAAATCAAACGGCTGATTTCGAGGTGGCGGCAGTTTGTCAGGGCGGAAAATGCGTGAAAAACGGGAAGATTGCGTTCGTGCGAAACGCTGATATTTTCACGATAAACGCGGACGGCACAAATGAGACGAACATCACGAACAACGCGGCAGGCAATGGCGCGCCGGATTATTCGCCGGACGGTTCGAACATCATCTTTTCCACCACGCGCGACGGCAACAGCGAAATTTATCGAATGAACGCCGACGGCACGAGTCCCGTGCGTTTGACGAATAACGCGGCTTCGGACTCGTCGCCGTATTATTCGCCCGACGGGGCGACGATTGTTTTTGAAAGTAACCGTGACGGCAACAACGAGATTTATAAAATGAATGCCGACGGCTCAAATCAAAGGCGTCTGACAAACAACACCTCAAGCGATATTCATCCTGCGTTTTCGCCCGACGGACAGAAAATCATTTTCATATCCGATTCCGGTGGGCAGAGGAGAATTTTTACGATGAACGCCGACGGCTCGAATCCGCAACAATTTCCGGCTCCCGGCGGCTTTGCCCCGGCTTACGCGCGTCCGTCATATTCGCCCGACGGCTCGAAAATCATTTTCAGCTATACCCAGGACGTTCAATCCCAACTTCTGACTATCTGGACAATGAATGCTGATGGCACAAACGCCGCGCGTTTTCCCGCCGATGGTGTTTTAGGGACTTATTCGCCCGACGGAACGAAGGTTACATACACTTGTTGTCAGTTTGACAACACCAATCGCGTGCGCACGGCAAATGCGGACGGCAATTCGGCTTCGATAAGAATTTTAACGCCCACTAATACCGGAAACACTTCTCCCGATTGGCAGGGATTTATCGTGCCGCGACCGGCGCCGTTTGATTTTGACGGCGACCGGCGCTCTGATTTATCGGTGTTTCGACCGAGTGCGGGCTTTTGGTATATCGCTCGTCCGACCGGCGTGCCGTCACAGAATTTCGACGCCATCCGGTTCGGCGAGGCGGGTGATTTAACCGTGCCTGCCGATTACGACGGCGACGGGATAACCGACATCGCCAACTGGCGACCTTCTGACGGCACCTGGTATCTGCGTCAATCTTCATTAGGATTCCGCGCCGCACAGTTCGGGACAAACGGTGATATTCCCGTGCCGGGAGATTTCGACGGCGACGGCAAAGCCAATTTGGCTGTTTTCCGACCTTCGACCGGTTCGTGGTATATCGCCCGTGCAATGGGAGTTCCTTCGCAGAATTTCGATTCCGTGCCTTTCGGAGCTAACGGCGATAAACCGATTGCCGGAGCTGATTTCGATGGCGACGGGAAAGCTGACGTGACTGTCTTCAGACCGAGTGAAGGAAACTGGTATCGTTTGAATAGTAGCAATGGTCAATTCATCGGCATCCATTTCGGAATAGCGGAAGATAAACCTGTCGCCGCTGATTATGACGGCGACGGCAAGACTGATCTGGCGGTTTACAGACCGAGTGATGGAGTGTGGTATCGGATCAACAGTGGAACGGATTCTTTCTCGGCGACGCAGTTCGGCATCAATACGGATTTGCCCGCACCGGCAGACTATGATGGCGATAGCAAAGCTGATCTGGCTGTTTTCAGACCGGCGGAAGGAAACTGGTACATCCTGCGCTCAACGCGCGGCTACGCCGGCTTCCAGTTCGGTGCACAAGGAGATATTCCCACTCCTAACTCGTTCGTCAGATAAAGCGGCGCGTTTCAATAATAGATAAAAAGGCTTCGCCCGAAATACGAACGAAGCCTTTTTATTTGTAGTTCAAGCTAGTAGACCAAATCTTACAGACGGCAATGCCGTTTAGATGTTAAAAAGCAGCACCGGAAAATGTATCACAGGTAAGTGCGAGCAGCGGGATTTACACTTTGAAATTCGCTTCAATTTCTAAATCCTGCAAAGGGTTTTTTCGCCGGAACGCCGTGTTTTTCTTCCAACCGGCAGTTGACCGCGGCAGCAAAAACTTAATTATCGGAATGTGTCTGCCGTCCTGGGCGTTAAAAATAGTTTTCGCGCGCTTTTTTGTTTGCCGGGCTTTACGGTTTATAATCGGCTTTATGCTGGTGAAATCGGCAGCCGACGAGCTGCA
>DASVRL010000099.1:0-2950 GCA_036388635.1 Pyrinomonadaceae bacterium | reverse complement strand
AGATGCGGCTTGTGAAAGAGGCATCTATTGAATCATTTTATGGTTCAAAAGGTAAATCAGACGAGCCCGGGTCGGTGATTGGCGTTACTGATTCGGGCTTTCGAATAGACAATCGACTAACGGGTTCCCCATTCCCACAATCCATACGAAATCTTTTTTTCGACCGGAAATCCAGCCTGTTTCAGGCTTAATACTATTTGCCCGCGGTGATGCGACTCGTGTGAAATGAGATAACCCAAATAGGCAACGACATCGGGTTTAAATCCTTTTATTTTCCCGTCCGTCTCGAGCGCCTTTTTCAGCAATTCTTCTATTGCCTGAGCCGAATCCGACAGCGATTGTTTCAATAATGCTTTATCGACCGCTTCCGGTTTTTCGACCTTGTTTAACCCGTCCAGCAAAGGAGGAAAGGAGGCTTTCAGCCACATTAAACGGACGTTGTGCAGATGAGCGAATTGTTCGCCGACGGTTCTTCCTTTGGAAGCCGCCGCGCTCGCTAAATTTTCCGGCTGGACGGCATCCAGCAGATACAGATTGATTCGATTGTGAATTTGCCAGGTGTTAACTATGGAATCTTTCATTTTGTTATCTCTTCCTTGATTGAAATGTTGAACTCCAATTTTAATTGCCTCGTTGATCGAGCTCGCCGATTAGATACTCTTTTTATTCTTTTTATCTGGACGACAAAGGTATAACTAATTTATACATACTGTGCGTCGCGGAAAAACCGACTAATTTTACATCGACCAGGTCTGAAGCCTTGGCGGCGTCGATCACATCTTCGACCCGGATGTCTTTTCTGCCCTTCGGAATGGCAACCCAAATCGCGCCGTTCGGAACCAGGAAATTTCTTAGATTTTTTATTTGCTGCAACTCGATAACGCTTTCGACTTGCAGGAAAATAAACTCGGCGCCGGCGGCTAAAGCTCCCGCCGATATATTTTCAGTTCTTTCCTTTAACTGCTCCCAGAATATTTCGTCGGAAATGTTAAGCACCGCGACTTTTGCGCCCGTCTTAACGCTGAGTTTATCGATAAGCTTTTTGGGCGAAGTAATTTTTTCAGCCCATTTCTGCGCCAGCTTGTCCAGATGAAAAACAGCGATATCGTCGTTATAGGTTATTTTAAGCTGTCCATCTGTAACGACGACTCGCTTGATTTCCCGCAGCGGAATGTTAAGCCGGAAACTGCCGCTGAACGAGAGCTTATCCGATTCGAGCGAAGCGCGTCCGGACGAGGATTGTTCCAGATACTGCACAGTACAGATTACGTGTTGTCCCATATTTTAACTTGTTTTCCTACTGCTGCTGCCGATTAAAGGCGGCTGAAATCATTATCGACGAACAGGAGCCGGAAGCCAGAAACCGCTTTTCTTCAAAACACATCTGAAAAGGAATCGCCAGCCATAACCGGTTTTGCATTTTATATGTAATCAGTTCTTTTTCCCAGCCCAGAATTCCTTTTCCCGTCAGCTTGCAATAAGCTTCTTTAATTGTCCAGCGCTGCCAGGCGTCTTTCGGGCTTTCCAGTTGATTGATTTCCGTCTCACCAAACATAGCAGATACGGGAAGTTTTCGGGAAGCCGCGTTTTCCAGGTCGATGGCGACGCGGTCGGATTCGGAGACCACCAGCGCCGCCGCCCAGCCGTTCGAGTGGCTGATCGAAATCGCGTGTTCGAGCCCGTCGTAATGCCGGCAGAGCGGACGATTGTCGGCTTGCGGGAAAATGTCTATCTCGCGCCACCGGCACGCGCTTTGTCCTCTGCTTAAACGATAAATATTAGCGACGATTTTCGCGGCTAAACGCCCGCCGATATATTCGACCTTGCGTTTCTGTGTCAAACATCTCATCCACAATTCTTTCTCGCGCGCGCCGAAAAATTCCTCGGTTAAAAAACTTTCTCTGGAAAGCAGTTTAACTACGGGAGCGAGCCGGACAAAGGTTCCGTAACCGATAACATTCATGGCAGGATTCCCAGATATTTATGCGCCGAGAGCCGCCAGGCGGGGCGCAGCGATTTCAAATCTTTTCCTATCGGACCGTCGCCCTCTTTCGGAGAACTGATTTTGCCGACTTTGAGATGTGTCATCATTCCGCCCGGATACAAACCGTTATTGGTTTGATGTGCCGCCGTATGGCAGTGCAGCGCCCAATCGCCCGGATTGTTAGCCAGCAGGATAATGTCCACTCTTTCGCCCGGACCGATTAACACGGTATCCATTTCAGCCGGTTCGGCGAGCGGAAATCCGTCCTTGTGAGTTACTAAAAAGCTGTGCCCGTGCAGATGCATCGAATGCGACAGCGCGCCCGCGTTAATAAAACGAATTCGAACCGCGGCTCCGAGTTCGACCTCGACGGCTTTCGTGTCGGGAAATGATTTGCCGTTGATGGTGAAAAAATCGTAATCATTCAATTCTTTCGGGCTGCCGGGCTGCCCGCCCTGCGCGTAGCGGCTATTCCACTCCTGAAGCAACATTATCAGGTCGTAATCGACCTTCGGTTCGGCGACGCGCGGCAGAACAATCAGCGCGCCAGCCATTCCGCGATTAAGATGTTCGTTGGTATTGATATGACAATGATACCAGTGAGTTCCGGCAGGACGGGCGATGTATTCGTACGTAAAGCTTTCGCCGGGCGCGACCGGGCGCGGCATAAATTCGTCTTTCGCCGACGCCGGATTGGCGGGATTTTGCTGCGCTTGCCCGTGGTCGTGCGGCACGCCGTCCATCCGCTGCGGGACATATAGCCCGTGAGAATGAATCGTGTGATTAACGGACGTTTCGTTAATCAGGCGAATACGCACCCAATCTCCTTCGCGCGCGACGATGGTCGGCGCCGGAACCTGCCCGTTATACGCCCAAACCTTATACATCGCGCCGTTTTGCAGTTTGTGCTCGGTTTCGGAAATGACCAGTTCATACTGCCAGATGGTTCTTTTTCCTTCGACAATC
>DASVRL010000098.1:0-8987 GCA_036388635.1 Pyrinomonadaceae bacterium | reverse complement strand
GAAAAAGTCATTCAACTGGATAAAAAAATCGAAAAAGCCGCTTACGTTTACGGAAAAGCGGTCAAATACGCTTTTCTGCAAAAACTCGTCTTTCCCGATTTTACGCTCGAAGACCTAAAAGACCCGAGCGTAATAAGCGCCAAGCCGGTTTATCCATTCCTCGTCAGCCGGGAAGCCCAAAAAATAATTATCAGGAAAGAAGGGATGGATGCCGCGCCGCTGAAATTTAAATTCGGGGGCGCGGATTACGAATTGGAGCTTGGCGTTTCCGACAAAAGCGGACGGCTCGCAACAGACGAATTAATCGTTCGGAAAATACAATAAAATGAAATATCTCGGCTTAATTTTAGCGGTGTTTTTCGCGTCGTTTGCTGCCAGGGCTTTTCAAATCGATAAGCGCTCACCGGTTATGAGCAATCAACCGAACAAGAGAATAGATGACCTGGAGCCGCGTCGTCTGCTCGCCGCGCAGCCGGATTACAGGGCGAATGCGTCTTGCCTGAGATACGAAAAGAGGTTCGGACACGGTTACACTGAATCGCTGAAATCGGCGAAAAAAGGCGATTTCTACCGCAGTGAATCGAAAACTTATATTGATTATTTCAGCTCCGACGCGCCGCCGGTTCGATATTCTTTCAAAACAAAAAAGTTTGAAGTTTTTTCAGGCGATGCGGAAAACCATCTCTGGTTTACAAAAATCGAAAGCTCCGCGCTGCTTGCCGCAGACGAAACGCTGAAATTTGAAATCGTCGGCAGAGAATCGGTTGATTTCGAGACGAACGGAAAAACTAAGAAACACGAGTTGATAAAAATCAAAGTAACCGGAGAAACGACAATCGGCGGCGACGGCGATTGGGACAAAGCGGAAGCTTTTTTATACGTCGCGCCTGACTTAAAAAATTTGGTCGTCAAAACAGAATTGTTTTTTCCGAAAGCCGGACGAAATTGCACGCTCAGAGAAATTTCATTTGATGTCCCGGAAGAAATTTTCAAGCAATTTGACCAATACCGGAGGCGACAGGCTGCTAAGGATTCATCGATTGCCGCATCCGACGCCCAATCAAGAAAACTCGAAGCCGCCGTCATTTCCAAAGCCAAAAGCACTTTGGTTCCGCGCCTCGAACGCGGTTTGCCGAGACAGCCGTTTGCCGCCTGGTTTCAATCGCTGGTCGGTCAAAAAACGCCGGTCTCGTGGTCGGTCAACGATTGCGGCGAGCAGACCGGAACAGCCGCAGACAGAGGCAGAGATTTCCCGTTATGCGTCGAGGCGAGAGCCGAGCCGTCCGCCGGTTTTTTCGTTTTCGTCAACATTCAATACGGCACTTTTAAGCGCGGCATTACGCCGGGAAAACCGGTTATCAGAAATATTTTCAGCGGTGATGAACTTCAGCAAGCCGGGGCGAGCGCGGAAAGTTTAAAAGAGCTGCGCCGTACGTTAAAACAGCGCGCGATAGACGCCGCGGTTTTCGACCCGAACGATGGCGTATTTTTGATTCCGCGCGAAAATAAACCGCCGGGTTTTGAAGATTTTTCCGAAATGTATCTTCAGACCAAAGATTATAACCGGCGCAATGAGCGGCGCGTTCCGGTCGAGCCGAACGGCACAGTCGTCTTCGGACAAAAGGATTTTGCGATGCGCGAAATCGTTTTTGACGGCAAGCGGTGGACTTTTGAAACCGTTTCAATCGGCGGGGTTAGTTATAAATTCGGCGGCAAATTTTCAAAAATAACACTCGACGCGCACGGCGCGCAGGGCGGCGAAAATGTTTTGCAGGGACGCTTGATTAAATTGGTCGGCGGCAGACTAACGGCGCAAGCCGATTTGATTTTTTCGTTCGTTATTCAAGGTGAGTAAAGATGAAAAAGGGAAACAGCAGGAACCGAAAAATACAAAAACTTAAATCATGAAAAAACTCAACAAAATCGCGATTTTATTCGCTTTGTGCCTGGCGCCCGTTATAACCCGCGCGCAGGATTCGACGTTGAAAATTCCGGCGGAAGTAAAACCGTTCGTCGAAAAAGGCGCGGCGGCAGTCGCGCTCGAAACAGGTGATTTGAACGGCGACGGCACGATGGATTTTATCCTCGTCACGGAAAAGACGAAAGCCGAAACGGGCGCCACGGATAATGCGGACGATGAACGCTCGCTGCTGATATTGGTGCGCGGCGGCGGCGCGGGCAAATTAACTTTGGCAAAAC
The DNA here is from genome assembly GCA_036388635.1 of Pyrinomonadaceae bacterium. Taxonomy (GTDB): domain Bacteria; phylum Acidobacteriota; class Blastocatellia; order Pyrinomonadales; family Pyrinomonadaceae; genus JALZHR01. The sequence continues at coordinate 6,788 of DASVRL010000098.1, read as the reverse complement.
GAAACGAAAAAGTCGTTTATTGCCGTTCGTGCGGCGGCGTGATGGGCGACCCGTTTGCGGGCGTCGAAGTCAGGCGCAACGGTTTTACCGTGAACAACTACGGCGGCAGCAGTTGGCGTTGGAGCGAAAGTTACGTATTCAATTATTCGCGTCGCGACAATACGTGGCAGCTCGTTCGCGCAACGGAAGAAACCTTTAACGCACTGGAACCTAAAAAAGTTAAAACGAAAATCCTTCTGCCAAAAAATTTCGGCAAAATCGACATCAATGATTTTGACCCGGCAAAGATTGGAAAGCGCGATTAAATGAAAATCTCATTTCTCGCTAAATGGTGGAACAATTGAAGAAATTATTGAGTGTTCATACAAAATTTAAAACTTGTGAGAAAAATTAAATCGTTTAATGGGTTGTGGAAAAGAGATGCTTCAACGAGTTCATTTAGAAGATTTCTGAAATGAATTAATTTGAACAATCTGTATAAAGTTTTTGAATTGTAACATCTCTTCCGGACAAACCGATGTTTTAATGAATTTGCGATGCATTCAGGAGCCAGACGTTAGCGTCAACCTGCAGGTAGCGGAAATAAATTAGGCGATTATCGGGCGAGACATTGGCGTGTTGAAGCGTATAGGAAGAAGGCTTGTAAATCTCGGTTGTTTTTTTCGTTTCGGTATCTAAAGCGAAAATCGTGTTTTGTTTCTCGAAAATAAAATGGCGATTGTCTTTCAGCCAAATCGGATACGAACCGGAATCGAGCATCTTCTCATAGGTTGAAGTTTTGAAATTAAAAACGCTGATGCCGTTTTCGCCGTTTTCCGCTTCAAAAAGCGAAAACAGCAATTTGTTTCCGTCCGCAGACCAATCGCGAGGCGAATACGAACCTTTATAATTCGGAAGCGGCGGAAGCGGCGCGATTGTTTGTTCCTGCCACGTTTTCCTCAAGTCGATAATGAACGGTGATTGATTTTTGCCGTCTATTTCCGAAAAAGCCATGCGCCATCCGTCAGGCGAAAAAATTGGTCCGACCGCTCCGGCTTTTTCGCTAAATGTGATTTGCCTTAAGTTCGAGCCATCGGCGTTTATCATCCAAATCTGGTATTTTCCGCTGCGGTCTGATGCAAAAGCGATATGTTTTCCGTCCGGCGACCAGCGCGGCGTGCGATCGCGGAATGAGTCGCTCGTTAAATACCGCAGGTTCGTGCCCTCACGGCTGAAAATCGCGATGTCTTCGTGAATCTTCGACGGGTAGCGAAGCACGTAATCTTCGCCGTTCGGCGAAAGCGCGGGCGTGCTGACCTGGCGGTTACCGCGCGTTATCATATTTGTTTCGCCGACGGTTTTGAGCTGTTCCGGGTCAAACCCGATTGTTTGAAGATTCGACTGCGTTTCATACCGAATATACGCGAGCGTTTTTCCGTCGCGCGAAAACGCGAGGTGACGAATGTATGTCGAAGGAGTCGGAACGGCTTCCGGCTCACCTGAAACCGCGCCCGTTTCTTCGTCAACCGCCACGCGCCAGATATTCATATGCCCGCTGCGGTCGCTGCCGAAATAGACGTATTTGCCGTCGGGCGACCAGACCGGATTCCAGTCCATAATCTCATCTTTGGTGACGCGGACAGGCTCGCCGCCTGCCGCCGAAACGGTCGCAATATCACCTAACTTTCCTTCTTCGACAAACCAGAAAGCGATTCGCTTTCCGTTCGGCGACCAGCTCGGCTGAACTGCGTCGCCTTTCGTATCGAGCCGGCTTTTGTTTCCGGTTTCGACATCGATAATCCAAAGCGAACTGTTGGGAATGCTATGACTCGTGGCGACATCGGCAGCTTTATCGCTGACTACTATTTGCTTACCGTCGGGCGACCACGACGGGTGATAACCTGTGTCCGACAAACGCCGCACATTTTCGCCCGTTTCTTCCATCAGATAAATTCCGCTTGGTTTTCGTTCGGAACGAAACGCGATAAGTTTGCCGTCCGGCGAAAAAGCACTCATATAATCATTAGCAGGCGAATCGGGGGTTAAATTCGCCTGATTCTTACCGCCGACTCTTTGCCGGAAAATATCGTTGTCGCCGCCGTTTTGCGACGTGTAAATAAAATCCTTTCCGTCCGGCGATAAACTCGGATAACTTTCCGTCTCGTAAGAATCGGTGAGCTGCACGTGTTTCGCCTGCGCCCATTCTACGGCTTCGACGGATTTTTCTTGATTCGATCGCGTCAGGAAAAACCACGTTCCGAATCCAAGCAAAATCAAAGCCAACATTCCGGCGGCAAAGGTCAAATAATTTAGGCGCCTTTTTTTATCAATATTTGCGCGCGGTTCGCTCGCGCTTCGCAAAGAAGGCGACGAATCAATCTCGCGCCGGACGCGCTTTAAATCAGCTCGCAGGTCCGAAGCGCTTTGATATGAAACGTCCGGGTCCTTTTCCAAAGCCTTGCTTAAAATTGCATCGAGTTCGACGGGAAGTTTTCCGTTCAATTCTGAAACAAGCGGCGATTCTTCGGATAAAATTTTCTGAAACGTCGCTTGTCTCGATTCGGCTTTGAACGGATTTTCGCCGGTCAGCATTTCGAACAAAACAACGCCGACGCTCCACAAATCCGTGCGGTGGTCAACCTTATAATCGCTCACCTGCGCGGGCGACATATACGCAGGCGTGCCGATAATAACGCCTTGCATGGTGTAACTGATAAGGCTTTGCTGAAATTCGGTGTGTTCGGTCAGCTTTGCCAAACCGAAATCCAGCACTTTAACGAAACCGTCGGAGCGAATCATTATATTTTCCGGCTTGATGTCGCGGTGAACGATTCCGGCTTTGTGCGCGGCGGCAAGCGCTTCGCAGGTTTGCGAAATGACGGTAAGCGTTTGTTTGAGCTGAGCGCCGCGGTTTATTAACTCTCTGACCGTTTCGCCTTCGACGTATTCGGTGGCGATAAAATTCACGCCGTCCGCGGTTCCGACATCGTAAATCGTGACGATATACGGATGATTGAGCGCGGAAATCATTCGCGCTTCACGCTCGAAACGCTTGATTCTTTCGGCGTCGGCAACAAATTCAGCGGGAAGAATTTTCAATGCGACTTTGCGGTTTAACTTTTCGTCGTGTGCCAGGTAGACTTCGCCCATCCCGCCCGCGCCGATGGGCTTTTCGATTTTATAGGTGCTGAATTCTTTGCCGACGAATGGAAAAACTTCCGGAGGATTCTGCGCGAGTTCTTTCGCCATCACGCCAATCGCCGAATTTTCCATAAACCGTTCGGATTCTTTTTGCGCATCGAGCAGGCTCAAAACTTCACGTTTCAAATCCTCGTCACCATTGCACTTTCCCGACAAAAACGCGCCGCGCCGCTCGCTCGGTATTTCCAAAACCGCGTCTAAAAGCTCGTCAATTTGTTTCCATCGGTCAGCGTTCATAATTCAGGAAATTAGCCACGAATTACACGAATAAAAAAACAAAATATAAATTGTGTAAATTGTGGCTAAAAAATTCTTTTAGCATTACTCAGCTCACGATAAAGCGAAAGCCTTTGCTTTGTTCCATTCGCGCATTACGGCGACGCGGAGATTTTTAAAACTTCCGCAATCTCTTCAACCGACAAGTCGCCGAAAAACTTTAGTTCGCGGGTCGCGGTCGCCGCCACTCCATTTCTGCGGCAGCGGCTCGGTAACTTCTTTTGTTGAATCGACAACCATTATTTTGGGATAGAGAAATTGCTATAAATCTAACACAACCGCAGAGAGAATAAAAAATTTTGCGGGTAAATGATAGATTTCGCCAGGAACTTTCGCATTCTTAGTTGAGGCAAATCTTTCATAAGAAATTATTTACAGGAGAATATATATGAAACACGGAAAATTTTTACTCGCTTTTGCAATTATGTTCAGCTCGATTATAAACGCGAGCGGACAGGTTAAGGTTGGGGCTAAAGTCAATACGTTCAAAAAAGAACTGTTTAACGCTGCAATCAAAAATCAAGTCGAGCCGAAAGTGATGGGTTATCAATACGTGCTGATTAAGGACGGCAAAATCGCTGCCGAAGGCGCGGGCGGAAAGGCTCGTACGGGAAGCGACGGCAATATGGATATGACACCTTCGACGCCGCAGAACGTCGGCAGCCTGATAAAATTCATGTCGGGAACGGCGATGATTAATTTGTTTGAAAAGCCCGCCGCGAAAACCGATTCGGATTATAAAAAGAACGGCTTGCAGGCGAATTTAGACAGAGTGGTTTGGGCTGAATTTCCGAAGGTTTGGCTCGGCGTGATTCCCGGTCCGTATGAGAAAGGCGTGACGCAGCGAAGGATTACATTTCGCCATCTTCTTCAGCATCAATCGGGTTTCGACGAAGAATGGAAAGGTCCCAAAACGGACGGAACTTTTCCGTCGCAGCTCAAAAATCAATTTAATGCCGACCTTTTCGGCACACGCAAATATGCGAATGTGAATTTTACCCTCGCCAGCTATCTTTTGCCGCTGCTTGAGTCGCACAATTTGAATTACGATTTGGACATCGAAACCAACGGTCTGTCCATGACCGAAGGCGACAAGCTCGTGCGCGACAAGCTCGGCTTGCGAATGGACGCGCTGATGCGCGAGCGCATCTGGAACAAAATGTCGCCGAAATTCAACGCCACCTGCGACCCGAAAAATGTAGTAAAAAACACAGCCGCCTACGGCTATCCGAGCAAACAAGCCAAAGGCGGCGGCGAGTTCTACAGTATGAAGGAGACCATCGGACACTGCGTCGCGGTCGGCGGTTATTATACTTCGGCGCGCGATTTTGCCAACTACGTCGCCCATTTCAGCCAGACCGATTTAGTCGTGACCGAAGCGGGACGCAACGCGATGTTTAACGACAAGACGCCGAAGGACGACCAGTTGGTTTGGTCAAGCGCAACCTACAACAAGTGGATTAGCGACAACTTCAAAATGCCTCTCGTCGCATGGTCAGACGGTGCTGCCGGCGGCGTCCGAACGGTTCTTCTGCGACTGCCGGATAATTATTATTTGGTTTTGTTCGCGACTTCGCCCGAAATAAATAGCGGCGGTTTATTCAATGTCGGCGTATCGGCTTTTCAGGAAGGAATGAAACACAATTTCTAAAACCTTCGCCTAAACGATGCGAATATGAAAAAGCCGGACGGTTGGAAAATCGTCCGGCTTTTTTTTCCAGCACCAGATGAGGACTTGAGCGTTTTTTTTAATGCCGGCAATTCGATTCGGGATTTGGCAAAGCTGTTGCGGGCGACTCCGCAAAGTTAATCGACTTCGGCTATTAAAAAGTGCGGTTTCTGTAATAGAAACCGCACTTCCCTTTTTGGAGTAAATTATGTCGCCGATTTTTTCGTTTTAAGGCTTTGCGACATTTTTGTTCAATCTTTTAGCAGAAAAAGCTTTTAATCTTTTTTGTAAAGCCGCTCGTCAAAGGTGAATGTCTCCGGTTGACCTGATTTTACCTTTGAAAATTCCGGTTGTTCGACATTTATCAAATAATTAAACTCAACCGGAAGAACCGACGTTGGAACTTTCAAAATAACCGAAGTTGGATGTGTCCACGAATGGTTTTAATTGCATACAATTGACGCGTGGAAGACGGCTGCCCGTCTGGAAGAAGGCTTTGTTTTTCGCCGGGTGAATAAAGGCGATAATTTAATGGGCGAATCGATTACGCCGCAGGCAATCAGAAATATTGTCGTTTCATATGCCGAGAAACTGAAAAACGAAGGCATCGCGCCGCACGACTTGAGAAGGACATTCGCCAAGCTCGTGCATAAAGGCGGCTCGTCGATTGACCAGATTCAGCTTTCGCTCGGACACGATTCGATTCAGATGACTGAGAAATATCTCGGCGTCGAGCAGGATTTAATAGATGCTCCCTGCGATCATTTAGGACTCAGAATCAGCGGGGCGTTGATTTGACTGTTCCTGAGGAGTCAGACATTATTTTTTAAGAACAGAATGATAAATTTAGAGGCGATTCCGGTATTGTTAAAAAACTGCTCGGACCTGTTAGAAAAATATTTTGCTCTGAACTTTACTGCAGAATTTGCAAGTGAACCAAATAAAGAATTTACTAATGACCGCTTTGAGTATTTTTATGCGAATTCCTGCCCCGATAAATTTATTTCTAATCAAACTGTTATAAATAGATAAATTTTTGCGCGACCAAAAACATTTTTAAGAGTAAAAAAACCGAGAATAATGAAAATTGAAGAACTCGCATACCATAAAACGCCTTTAGGCGAACTCATACTACGCCGGAGAAAGGAAACTCTTTTGCAAAACAAGGAGGTTTTCGAAGTTAAACTCGGTGAGGAGTTTTTGATGTCGAGTCTTTTTACCGAGGGAGAAAGAGAGCTCTCGCGTCTTGGCTTGGCAGGGCTTGACGGCGAATTGGATGTCGTAGTCGGCGGTCTCGGTTTGGGTTACACGGCGGCGGCAGCACTGGAAAATAAAATGGTGCGTTCGCTGCTGGTGATTGATTTGTTTCAGGAAGTTATTGACTGGCATCAAAACAAACTCGTCCCGCTGGGAAGGATATTATCGGAAGAAAAAAGATGCGAGATGCGGCAAGGCAACTTTTTCGAGCTGGCACGGACGGGTTTTGATACTTCCGATAATGAAAGAAAATTTGATGCGGTGCTGCTCGATATAGACCATTCGCCCGAACATTTTCTTGATGAAAAGAACAAATCCTTTTACGGCGCGCAAGGTCTCAATTCACTGCGGAAACAAATAAAGACGGGCGGCGCGTTTGCCCTCTGGTCAAATGAAGCGTGTGATG
>DASVRL010000097.1:0-8737 GCA_036388635.1 Pyrinomonadaceae bacterium | reverse complement strand
CGATGGGAACGCCGCAGTATATGTCGCCGGAACAATGTCTGGGCGAGCCGCTCGACGGGCGCTCGGACGTTTACAGTCTCGGCATCCTGTTATACGAAATGCTTTGCGGCACAGTTCCGTTCAGGGCAGCGACCTCGTCAGCCGTCGCCATGCTGCATATCCAAACGCCGTGCCCGTCGCTTTGCTTCATCAATCCGAAAATAGCTCCGCAGGTTGAGGCGGTCGTTTTACGCGCGCTCGCAAAGGGTCGCCAAAAGCGTCAGCCGACGGTGGCTGCGTTGTCTCAGGAGTTGATTCAAGCTGCCACGCAGGCTTTCCGCGATGCGCCCGTGGGCGCGCCTTTGGGAGCGAGTTTGCCTATCGCACCGTTGATTTCAGGCGAGCAGGACACTTCGCCGCTGATTCAGACGCCGCAATTTTCATCGAGCGGTTTGATTTTAACCGGCGATGAGGAGCAGTCTCCGAGTGGAATCGTCTCGTCGCCGACATCCGTGCCGATTCCGCAAACAAGCAATCAACAACCGACCGTCGATTTGAGAGTTGTTCGACATTCTGCCGATACGCCCGCGACCGAATCGACTCGTATGGATGCGGCTGTTTTTGAATCCGAATCCTTTGCGGAAAACAGCAGCGAACAGGTTGCTGTCTTGTCTGCAATATCTAAAGAGAATCAAATTTTACCGACTTTGGCATCGTCGGCAGCCGCACCGGCGCTGAGAGGAAATTTTTTACACTTCGCGGTTATTGCGGTTGGATTGCTGGTTCTGGGCATCGGCGGAGCGGTCGGCGCTTGGTATTTTTCGAGCTTTAACGCGCAGAATGAAACTCTAGGCGTCAATCGAGAGCAATCCGAAAACAAACCTCTGCAACCTGTCTCTGCTGCTGCTGCTGTTCCGCCGGCAGGAATGGTTTTGATTCCGGGCGGCGAGTTTATGATGGGCGACGATAACGGTGATGAGTACGCGCGTCCGGCGCATATTGTCGCCGTTAAGCCATTTTTTATGGATATAACTGAAGTGACAAACGAAGAATATCAAAAATTTGTGGATGCCGCCGGACACAAACCGCCCGGAAATTGGAAAGGCGGCAGATTTTCCGCAGGCAAAGAAAAATTTCCGGTCACAGGCGTGACTTGGGACGACGCGACCGCTTACGCGAAATGGATCGGTAAAAGGTTGCCGACCGAAGCTGAATGGGAATTCGCCGCGCGCGGTGCTGACCGCAGGCGTTATCCCTGGGGTGATGAATGGCAGCCGGAAATGGCAAACGCTGACAACAAGATTAAAGGAATGCAGGCAGTCGGCAGCAGCAAAGGAGTTTCTCCTTTCGGAAACCACGACATGATTGGCAACGCCTGGGAATGGACTGCCGACGATGCACGCGCCTATCCGGGCGGAAAAGAATTTCCCAAAAATTCCATCGACCCGAAAATTATTCGCGGCGGGTGCTGGCTGACTGGAAAAAAGGACGCGACAACGGCGTTTCGCACTTTTTGGGGAGCGCGCGCCGAAAATGATTATAGCAATACCAGTTTTCGCTGCGCTCAGGATGCAGCGAGCAAATGATTTTAAAACTATGCTTCGAACTTCGGTTTATATTGTGACTTTGATTTTGGTCGGCTCCTGTTTCACTTTCGCGCAGGGCGGCAGAGGCGGCATCGCAAAACCTTCGACGAAAACCGCCTCCGGGCAGGAGACGAAGTCTCGAACAAAAAAGCAGGCTGCTCCGACGGTGGTGAAAAAATCTTCTTCATCCGGTTCCGGTATTTCCAATAATCGAAGAAAACAGCCTGCCTCATCGACGGAAAACGTCAAGTCGCCTGCGAACGGAACGCTCATTGTTCGCGTCAACCAACCGGGCAGCGAAGTTTTCCTGAGCGACCAGACGGGAAATGTCTTTGAAGACAGGGATTTTGCTTTGACCGAAGTTGACGGTTCGCTCACCATTGATGAATTAAACTCTGGAAGCTATGTCTTGACGGTTCGTAAAGCGGGATTTCGCGACGAACAGAGACAGATCACGCTTACCGGAGGCAAAAAGACCTCGGTTTCCGTCAATCTGGTTGCGGTCGCCGGAATTTTGAGCATCAACGCCGCCCCGTCCGGAACGAATATCGAGATTGAAGGCCTGGGGAATTTCGTCGGCTCGCGCGAGAATTTGATAGTCCAGCCGGGAAAATACAGAGTTTATTTCAATCGGAGCGGCTACGAACCGGAGCTGCGCGAAATTGCCGTCGAGCGGGCGGGAGAGCGGGTTGCGCTGGATGTCGTGCTCAAGCCATTGGATGTTAACAAATTGCTCGCGGCTGCCCAATCCCACTTTATCCAAAAGGACTTTCCCGCCGCTTTTCGGGCGGCAAGGCAAATTCTCGCCATTCAGCCGGAAAACGTTTCCGTTAACTCATTGTTTGCCGATATTCTGTTTAACAGCAGCCGTCCCGGCGACAGCGTTCCTTTTTACGTGCGGGCTATTTCGGCAGGACAATCTATGCTCGTCCCCGTCAAAATTTATAACAAGGAAAAAGGGGCTGAGGTGTTGGTGCTGGGCAGTCTGATTTTTAATCAAAGCACGATTCAGTTCAGCGGTGCGCATCGTTCCGATTTGAATTTCAATGTGGCTTTGTCCGAAGCCGGAGAATTGTCGCTGGAAACGGATTCAGCAGGAGTGATCTATGTTTCATTCAAAGCGCGAGGACTTTTCGGCGGAAAGGCGGAAAGAAAAACGCTGCGAATTTACTCGCGCCAGGCTTTTGTCAAAGCCGGCGGGAAAAGCGGTTTATTCTGCGCCAATGCTTCCTGCAAGGGAGAAACCGAAACAATCAAACAAATTCTCGAGCGTCAAATTCCGGGCAATTTCGTGCGGCATCAGGAAAAAACATTCGGGGCGGTTATGCTTCCGGCGACAAATTTTGTGGATCACCGGAAACAGAATTTCTCTTTTAGTGTTCCGGATAACTGGGAAATGCTGCAAAGCACAGACAATTTGATTCTCGTTTCTCCGCCGGGCGGCTACGGTTATATACAGGCGCGCGTTAATTTTTCTCACGGCGTGCAGGTGTTGATAACTCCCTCGAACAATGCAAATCTGAGCGCCGCAACCGAGCAATTTGTGAACGGTCTGCTTACCAGCAATAAAGGTTACAGCAGAATAGATTCCGCGTCCGAGATTCAGTTTCCAGCCGGAAAAGGGCTCCTTACAAAGCTCAGGGGCTTTGGTCAAGCACAGCGCGATGAGCTCGTCAGCGTTTACACGATACTTATGCCTTCGGGAGATTTATTTTGTCTGTTAACGGTCGTGCCGCCGGAAGAAAGCGAAGATTTTCAGCCTGCTTTCCGCCGAATTTTGAATTCAATTAATTTCAAATAATCAGAGATTGGACAGCAATGGTGATACCGCCTCAGACACAGATGATTTTGAGATCACAGCAAAGGAAACTCAATTATGCCCCGATCACAGCATATTCCGACATCATCACGGAAAAGCACGTGTTCGCTTTTCGCTTTCATTCACCTGTTCGGTCTTTCGACAATTATTTTTGCTCAATCCGCACAGCAGATGAGAAAAATGGAAATAAAGTGAAAATACAGAATAGATGCTTCAAAATACCTTTAAACATTGGCGATAAAATGCTATAACTGATGCTGACGAACCTTTTAAATCTCCCCAATAGCCGACTTATTATAAAATAAATATTTTGGCTTGTGTTAAAAGCGGATACAAGCGAAATCATAGCGATTTGATTCCTCTTCAATATTTGAGAGTGAATTAAATCAAAATTGCTTTTATATGCAGAACTGCAACTGAAAGCACGAGTTGGCAGAGAGTTTTTGAAAGCATAAATTGGCAAAACCGCCAAGCCGTGCTTTCAGTCGCAGCTACAGGAACGAACAATTTCGGGGAATCAAAAAATCCTCTTGTTTTTGTTTAACTTTTAGTGTATAAGTCTAAGCGTTGAAATCATTTCTTTGTTTTTTTGAAAAGGAGATTCCAGATGAAGCTAACCAGAAATTTATTAGCTATCGCCATTAGTCTTTCCCTCGTTTTTATCTCTTCCCCATATTTATCAATTCAGCAAACTGCCGGCGCCCAGCAGCAGCAGCAGGATACGCGGGCGGCATTGCAGCGCGGCTATCGCACCGGATATTCGGACGGTTATATGGCTGGCTATCGCGACGTGATTGAAAATGCGACGCGCAGTTTTCAGCGTCACGGCGAATATGAAAAAGCCGACCGTGCCTTTTCGAAAGATTACGGCGCGCTCGAAGATTATCAGGACGGTTATCGACAGGGTTTTGAAAGCGGCTACAACACGGGATTCGATAAACGCTCGTTTGACGCGAGCCTGCCGCCCGAACTGAGACGACGCGGAAACGTGCAGACGAATACCACGTCGGAAACAATCGAAAATACCGAAACGGAAAATCCGCCGATCGTCTCGGACAAAACCGCGGAACAAAATCAGAACGTTTCCACGGTCGTGCCGGTTGACGAGCGCAGCGTGATTATTCCGGTCGAAACCGAGTTGATTATCGAACTGGTCGAAGGAATCGACACCGAGCAGAGCCGAACCGGCGACAAATTTCAGGCGCGTGTCGTTTCGCCCGCCGAAATCAGCGGCGCTCTGGTCGAAGGCAGAATCGCCAAAATTCAAAAACCCGGCAGAATAAAACGCCGCGCCGAGATGCAATTGTCGTTTGACCGCATCAATCTGGGCGACAATCGCTGGGGCAATTACAACGCGATTCTGACCGAAGTTTTGCCTTTGAAAGGCGACGGCGTCAAACGCGTCGATGTCGAAGGCACGGTCGAAGGCAAAAGAAATTATAAAAAGGACGCCGCTAAGCTCGGCGCTTCGACCGGCGGCGGCGCGGTGGTCGGCGGCTTGATCGGCGGTCCGGTCGGCGCGGGAGTCGGCGCGGGAGTCGGCGCGGCTTTCGGAGTCGGCGCGGTCGTCGTCGAACGCGGCAAGCACATCAAGCTTATCCGAGGTCAGCAGCTGCGGATTAAAACCGCTTACGAAACGCAAATCAGATAAACATTTATCATTGAACATTTATCATTTATCATTTGCTCGTTGTTCAATGATAAATGATAAATGATAAATGTCTCTATCCACGGTTTCGGGATAAAATCAATTTTGGTTTTGTTCGCGGAATCGTGGATAATTCTTTTATGAGCGTGATTACTTTGCTGACGGATTTCGGCACGAAAGATTATTTTGTCGGCGCGATGAAAGGCGCGCTTTTGTCCGTCAATCCGAAGGCAAACGTCATCGACATCACGCACGAAATTCCGCCGCAAGACATCCGCTCAGCCGCTTTCACGCTCGCCAACTATTACAAAAATTTTCCGCGCGGAACGATTCACGTTTGTGTAGTTGACCCGGGCGTCGGCTCGGCGCGCCGCGCGATTTTAGGCGAAACCGCAGATTATTTTTTTATCGCGCCGGACAACGGTTTGTTGAGTTTTGTCTTTGATGAACTTGAGCGCGGCGAAAATACGCCGCCGCTTTCGCCTGAGCTTTCGCCGCGCGGCTTTCGCGTTTTCGAATTGGCGAACGAAAAATATTTTGCCGCCGCCGTCAGCCGGACTTTTCACGGGCGCGACGTTTTTGCGCCGGTTGCCGGGCATCTTTCGGGCGGCACCGAGCCGGAAAAATTCGGCGTTGAAATCGAGGATTTTATCAGGTTTGAAACGCCTCGACCGCGAAATCTCTCCGCCGGCGAAACCGCCGCCGAGATAATTCACGTCGATTATTTCGGCAATCTGGTGACGAATTTAAAAGCCGAAGATTTGCCCGCAAAATTCTTTCTCGAAGTCAACGAAACGCGCATCGAGAAGCATCAAAAGTTTTATGCCGAAGCCGAAAAAGGCGAAATCTTTTCGATTTTGGGAAGCGCGGGCTTTCTGGAAATCGTCGCTTTTCAGGATTCGGCAGAGCGCTTGCTGAAAGCCGGAGCGCATCAAAAAATTTTATTGCAAAGAGTAAATGAATAATTAAATTTTTTACTAACTTGTTTATTGAAACCGTCTTTGCTAAATTTAAAATAACGCAATAAATTCAATATTTATAAGGTAAAACTACTATGGAAACTGGAAAAGATTCAACTGCCGCCGCCGCTTCCGCCGCCAGCGCGGGACTGCGCGGAGTCGTCGCCGCTCAATCGTCAATCGGCGATGTCAACGGCGAAAAGGGAATTTTGATTTATCAGGGTTACGACATTCACGATTTAGCCGAGCACTCGAATTTTGAAGAAGTCGTTTATCTGCTCTGGAACGGCAGACTCCCGGCGAAAAGCGAGCTTGAAGATTTACGCGAGCAGATTCGCGCCAATTACGAAGCGCCCGCCGAAGTCATCGAGTTTATGCGGCAGTTTCCGAAAGAAGCCGACCCGATGGACGTGTTGCGCACGGCGGTTTCGGCGCTGGATTTCTACGATAAGGAAGGGCACGGAACCGACCGCGAAAACGCCATCAGGACGGCAATCAGGCTGACCGCGCAAATCGGAACGCTGGTCGCCGCCTGGGAAAGAATTCGCAACGGTCAGGACATAATCGCGCCGGACACATCCTTGAGCATCGCCGAAAACTTCCTTTATATGCTGCGCGGCGAAAAAGCGGACGCGGACGAAGCGCGGATGTTCGACATCTGTTTGATTCTGCACGCCGACCACGAACTGAACGCTTCGACTTTCACGACGCGCGTTATTGCCGGAACCTTAGCGGACATTTACGGCGCGGTGACGGGCGGCATTGCCGCGCTCGCCGGACCGCTGCACGGCGGCGCGAATACAGCCGTTATGAAAACGCTGCTGGAGGTCGGCTCGGTCGAAGACGTCGAGCCCTGGCTCGATAAAGCTCTGGCGGAAAAACGCAAAGTGATGGGCATCGGTCACGCCGTTTACAAAACCGAAGACCCGCGCGCCACGTGGCTGCGCAAATTCTCGCGCCAGATGGGCGAGCGCAAAGGCGAAATGAAATGGTTTGAAATGTCGCAAAAGCTCGAAAAGCTGATGCTCGATAAAAAAGGAATGTATCCGAACGTCGATTTTTACTCGGCTTCGACTTATTACCTGATGGACATTCCGCTCGACCTCTACACGCCGATTTTCGCCATCTCGCGCATCTCCGGCTGGACGGGACACATTCTCGAACAATACGGCAACAACAAGCTGATTCGCCCGCGCGCCGAATACGTCGGCGAGCGCGATTTGAAATATAAGCCGATTGACGAGAGATAATTTAAGGCAAAAGTAAAGAGTAAAAAGGCAAAGGGAGAGTTGAGGCTTTTCATTTTGCCTTTTTTATTTATTGAAACGGTAGGTTGCGACGTTAAAGCGATTAACGAAAAGTGAAAACACTATTTACTATTCACTAAAAGAAGCGTTTTCGCCTGTCTCGTAAAAATTCGGATTGAATCCGCCGCCGGCTTTACTGCGAAATAAATTCCGTTAAAATATGTCAGAATAACGAATGATTTCTCCCGGCGAAAAAATCTGAATCGGAGATTGCGAAAATGAAAAAGGCGCTTTTTGTGTTTGCCGTTTTAACGGGCATAATTATTTCAACCGGCAGCTTTGCGATTGTTGCCCAGACTGATATGAAACCACCTGTTGCGAAAAAAGAACCGAAAGTTCTGAAAATTCACGGTTACGAGATTGTCGACGATTACGCGTGGCTGCGCGATAGAAACGACAAGAAAAATCCGGAGATTATGAAGTATCTCGAAGCGGAAAACGCTTACACCGAGAGCTTTATGAAGCCGCACCAGCCTTTTATCGACAATCTTTACAACGAAATGCTCGCGCGCATCAAGCAGGACGACACGAGCGTGCCTTACAAGCTCGGCGATTACTGGTATTTCAATCGCACCGAGCAGGGCAAGCAATATCCGGTTTATCTGCGCAGCAAAACGAAAGACGGCAAGGACGCCGAGGTTCTGCTCGACCAGAACGATATGGCGAAGGGTTTTAAATATTTCGCCATCGGCGATTTTGACGTTTCCGACGACGGCAACATTCTGGCGTTTTCGACCGATACGACCGGCTTCCGGCAATACACCTTGCAGTTTAAGGATTTGCGGACGGGAAAAATTCTGCCCGACCGTGTCGAGCGCGCAACGAGCGTCGCCTGGGCAACCGACAACCGGACGATTTTCGTCGTCACCGAGGACGAAGAAACCAAGCGCTCCGATAAATTCTGGCGGCACGCCGTCGGCACCGGCAAAAACGAATTGGTGACGGAGGAAAAGGACGAGCTTTTCTTTTTTGCCGTCAGCCGGACGCGCGATAAAAAGATGATTATGCTCCAGTCGTACGCGGCGACGATGCGCGAATTTCGCTATCTGCCCGCCGACCAGCCGGCGGGCGAATGGAAAACGATTCTGCCGCGCGAGAAGGGACACGAATATTCGGCGACGCATTACAACGGCGAGTTTTACATCACGACCAACAAAAACGCCGAAAACTTTCGCGTCGTGCGCGCGCCGGTTGCAGACCCATCCGAGAAAAACTGGAAGGATTTCGTCGCGCACAATCCGGCGATAAAAATCGACGGCATTGACTTTTTTAAAGATTACGCGGTCGTCTCCGAACTCGAAAACGGGCTGGAATATCTGAAGGTTCTGGATTTGAAAACAAAGCGCGCGCCGCAGCGCATCGCCACGCCGGAGAGCGTCTACACGATGAATATGTGGGTCAATCCCGAATTCGAGACGCCCGTCATTCGCTACACTTAC
>DASVRL010000096.1:0-21080 GCA_036388635.1 Pyrinomonadaceae bacterium | reverse complement strand
GGCGCGCACAACCATCTTCGGGTTGTGCTTACTCATCACTTTCGTGATCGCCGCCGTCAAGGTCGTTTTCCCGTGATCGACGTGCCCGATGGTGCCGATGTTCACGTGCGGCTTGCTTCTGTCAAATTTCTCTTTGCTCATCTTTTCCTTATCCTCTTGTGCGATTAATAAACTGATAAAAACTGTCTGGAGCCCAAGACGAGGATTGAACTCGTGACCTCATCCTTACCAAGGATGCGCTCTACCACTGAGCTACTTGGGCTGAATTCCATTTAATCCAGATTAAAATATTTTGGAGCGGGAGACGAGGCTCGAACTCGCTACCCTCAGCTTGGAAGGCTGATGCTCTACCAAATGAGCTACTCCCGCTCTCGTAAAAGGATAAGGGATAAAGGCGAAAGGCAAAATAATTTGTTTTAGCCTTTATCCCTTATCCTTTTAATTCTGGTGCAAGGGGTAGGATTTGAACCTACGTAGGATATTACTCCGCCGGGTTTACAGCCCGGTGCCATTAACCACTCGACCACCCTTGCATTTATTTAATGTTTGTCGAGTCTTGTTTGCCAGACATTTGAGTCAATAGCAAAATCAACATATTAACGGAGATTCGACCAAGTTGCAAGTAATGAGATGCGTCTTTTTTCTTTTACGTTTTATCCTTGTTTTTGGCACGCGGGTGAAATCGCTCGTAAGTTTTTCGCAAATGACTGTCGGTCATATGCGTGTAAATTTGCGTTGTCGAAATATCGGCGTGCCCGAGCATTTGCTGAACCGAGCGGATGTCGGCGCGGTTTTGAATCAGGTGCGTGGCGAAGCTGTGACGCAGCGTGTGCGGCGAAATGTCCTCGCGCCCGATTTTTTCGCCGTATTCCTTGACCATTTTAAAAACGTCCTGGCGCGAAAGCAGATTTCCCAGGCTCGACACGAAAAGATTCTGAATCTCGACGTTTTCCTTTCGGCGGCGCAAAATCAGATAGCTTTTCAGCCATTCGACGGCGCTTTTCCCAATCGGCACTTTGCGCGTTTTGCCGCCCTTTCCCTTGCAGGTCAAAATTCCGGCGTCCAGCTCGACGTCGCCGAGCTGCAGCGAGCAGATTTCCGACACGCGCAAGCCGGCGGCATACATCGTTTCCAGAATCGCGCGATTCCGTAAACCGATTTCGCCGGAAACGTCCGGCGCGAGAAGCAGCTCCTCGATTTCCGTCCGGTTCAGAAATTTCGGCAGATACGAGCCTTTCTGCGGCGCGTCCAGATCTTCCGCCGGATTTTCGGCGATATGGCGGTCGAATTGCAGAAATTTGTAAAATCCGCGCAGCGCGCTGATGATTCGACCGACGGAGTTCGGCGACAGATTTTCGCGCGACAAGTCTCTCAAAAACTCGCGCAAATCCTGTCGGCTCAAATCGATAACGTCGAAATTGTTTTTTTCCGACCACGTTTTCAGCTTCGCCAAATCTCTGGCGTAGCTCGTGAGCGAATTTTTCGCCAAGCCTTTTTCGACCTGCAAATACGAAAGATATTCGCGCACGAGGTCGCGTTTGTTCGCCGCATCAAAAGTCATTGTAATCGCTTTGCGCTGAAACCGGACAACCGACCGTTTCCAGCCTCTCGCCGTATTGTGCCATTTCCCGGCGCGCAAGCCAACGCGAAACGTTCCACGTGCGAAAATCGTTTTCGCTTTGCGCTTCTTTAAACCTTCGCGCCAGTTTATATTTGACCGGGCACTGCTGTTCAAATTTCATCGCCGGCATCGCTTCCAAAAGCGCCGGAACCGCGTCGTCGCTCAGATTCGTGATGTACTGCGAATCGAAGCTGCGTCCCTGCTGCATCAATCCGACGTTGGTGCGAACGATAAATTCGTCCGGGTTAAAAACGTGCAGAGTGCCGAGCATAAACAGCGCTAGCCACAGCGCGCCCCACGCAAACTGCTCGCGCGCGCCGCGCAAAACCGTCAGCCCGAACCAGATAAAAACCAGCGCCAGCCAAATCATAAACGCCATCGGATAAAGCCGCGCCGAAGTCAATCCGTAACCGAGATTTCCCGTGTAAAGCAGCAATCTCTGCGTCGCCGAAATCATAATGACAAACAACAAAACAATCTGAACTGCCGCCAGAACGCGATAAATTTTTTCATTAACCGGCTTGTCTTTTCGCAAAAGCCAGTGCGACAAAAGCAGAATCGGCAAAACCAGCGCGGCGACCGCGACCAGCTCGCCGAAACCGCGCCGCGCATATTCGGCGAGCTTGAAATCGGGCGTGTTCTGCACCAAATCCATCCCGCCGAACAGATACGGAATCTGCACGACGACAAAGCTTAAAAACAAAAGATTTATCAATCCCAGAACGATTCCCGTCTCGATTGCGCCGAGCGTAAACGCCGCCGGCAAAGCCGAATTATCGAGGTTGCGCCAATCCCAATCTTTCGCCGCTTTCCGCGCTTCATCTTTCTGCGCCTCATCTTTCGGCGCCGATTCTTCCGCTTCTCCGGTTTTTTCCGTTGCGGCGGTGACGCTTAACGCCCGCGTTTTTATCCCGGTTTGTGTTTCTTCTTTAACGTCTTCGGCGGAAGATAAACCGATTATCGAGCCGCGCAGGTAACCGGCGCTGCACCACGAAAGAAATCCGGCGAGCAGAAGATGTCCGAGTAAAACGTCCGGATTAATACGAAGAGTTTTTTCCACGATTCCCTGAAAAACCGCGTCCGCCGCCATAAAAAGCCCGCCGAAAACAAACAAAATCGGCGCGGCAATCGCCAGCCCGCGAAAAACCGCAATCAGATGTTTCGTCCAGCCCGCGCGCGGAATCGTTTTCCACTGGATGTCTGCCATCAAAAGATAAAACGGAGCGAAGGCGGCATTTATCCCCGAAAAACACGCGGCGTAAACGTAATGAATCAAGCCGGCGACCTGCGTTTTGATTTTCAGCGCGGGCAATGCCAGAACGGTTAAAATCGCTAGGATTGCCAGCGCGTCTAAAAGCTTCAGCTCAATCGCGTCGCGCCAGACAAACATCGCCGCAAAAAATATCAGAGCGGCGTGCAGGGACGCGGTTTGAAAATTCCAGAACTCTTTTTTGCGCCGCAAAACCAGCGCCACCATCGTCGCGACAAACGCGCCGACGAAGAGAAAAACATTCAAGCCCCACGGCGTCGCTCTCAGAAAAGCGTCGCCTAAGATTCCGAGTAAAATGGCGGCTTCGATAATCGCCAAACCGGTTTTTGTCCGCTCGTTCATTGGTTGATAAACTCCCTTTAATTTGTGCCTTCGACTAAAGTAATTTTCGCTTTTCCGCTTTTTGATAAATCGACGTCCGGAAACGAGCCGCGCCCGAAAAAGACGTGCGCCGCCAGTTTTTCGAGCAGCGGCAGGCGCAGGAAAAAGCAGCCGGTTTCCAGCAGGAACTGATTTGAAAACATCGCTAAAATGCGGCGCATCCAGAGTCTGGACACAAAGCGCGCGCGAAAAAGCTCACCTGAAAACTTTAATAAAACGCGCGAATTTCCCGTTTCGAGCCTTTCCCAAATCACTTCCGCCGCCATTTTCGACAAACGCAGACACGGGTCAAGCCCGCCCGCCGTCAGCGGCGAAACCGCGCCCGAAGCGTCGCCGATAAGCAGCCCGCGCTCGCACGCGATGCGCTTTAAAACGCCGCCGACCGGAATTTTTCCGCCGCGTTTTTCCGCGAGTTTCGCCCCTTCCAAATCGACGATTTTTCCGGCGGCAACTTTCGCCTTAAATTCTTCTAACGCTTCGCG
Source organism: Pyrinomonadaceae bacterium (assembly GCA_036388635.1). GTDB lineage: Bacteria > Acidobacteriota > Blastocatellia > Pyrinomonadales > Pyrinomonadaceae > JALZHR01. The sequence continues at coordinate 17,326 of DASVRL010000096.1, read as the reverse complement.
CGGGTTAAAGCCAGCGTGATAACCACCGACGCCGATGTGGACTTCCTCGCCGTCGTTTGTCACCCAGGCGAGATAACCGGGCGCGAGCCGCGAATCAAGAAAACAATGCAGAACCGGCTCGCCCGTTAGAGAAACGCCGTTCCAGACTTCTTCGACGCCGACGATGAACTCGCGATTTTCGTCCAAATCCAAATCTTTCGCCACGCGCGAATTCGCGCCGTCCGAGCCGACCAGAACTCTTGTTTTTACTCTAAAGGCTTCACCGTTTTTTTCCAGGCGAACGATTGTTTCGGTTGACGCCGTTTCGCCCGGTTGAATTTGCTCCGGCAGGCGGCGCTCGCTATCGCCGACCGTTCCGGCTTGTTCCGCCGAAACGTAGCGGGTCGAATTGGAAAACTCGACGCCGTTTTTCACGCATTCGCGCAGATAACTTTCGTAGAGCGCGCCCATTTTTCCGACGCGAAACTCGTCATGTTTGCTCGACAAATTCAAAGCTTTCAGACGCGGCGAATAAAGCGCGACGCGGCGGACGGGTTTTCCCAGAGTTTCGGGCGGAAAATCGAAATCTTCCAGCGTTTTGCGGACGAAGATTCCGGTCGTGTGAATGCCTTTCGTCAAATCCGTTTTGCGGTCGACGAGCAAAATTTTTGCGCCGCGCCGCGAGAGCAGCTTGGCGCATTGCAGACCGGCTAAACCCGAGCCGACGATGACCACATCAAAACTTTTCATAAAATTTTAGTCGAATCCAAAACCCGAGCCGTCTGTCTTTTCTCCCGTTAGTTCCCTGTAAGCTTCGGCGAGAGCGGCTCTTTTTCCTTCATCCATCTGACTTGTACGAAAATTGTGCCGCGCGGCAAAACCGCTAAAATCGACGAGCGGCGCGACGTATTTTAATTTTGCAGCCTGCGCGCGAACGGTTTGCGCATCGCCGTGCCGGATTTCATCCAAAGCACTTTTGATTTGTATGTTTAAAACTGCCGGCAAACAAAGGCTGAAAATCGCGCTCAGCATAAAAGAGTTTAATAAAACTCCTCTTTCGAGAAACGGTTTTGCCGTGTCAAAGGCGCGAATCGCGTTGCGCAGAAAAACAATCGAGGTAAACAGCGGCGTAAAGCCCAGAATCCCGATTAAAAAAAACAATCCGAGCAGGCTAAAGGGCAGTAAAATAATTCCGACCACCAGCGAAATCAAGCCGCCGACGGCGAAAAGTCCCGCCAGAAAGGCGTTCATCCATTTCAGCCGCGCGCCCCAGATGAGCCACGCCGCCATCGCCATCACCGAAACGAAGCTCAGTGCATAGGCAAATGGCTTTAAATCCCCTAAAAGAGACGGTTCTCCGAATCCCGATTTAAAAACTATTGGGTCGAGCGCAAAACAAATCACCGGCAAAACGACGCCGAAAATCCAGTCGAAGTTTCTTTGCGATTCGGTCGCTTCCTTTTGAAACTGCTGCCGCCGGAATCCTTTTCGGCTCAGGCTTTCCGCTAATCCAAGCTCTTGCATAACGCTTTAACTCCTTTTCCTCAGTTGACGCCCGCAGTTTCGGTTTGTTCCAGATTAAAACGCGTCCGCCGGTCGTGCGGAAGACTGTCTTCGTCGCTGATTAAAACTGCTCTAAAATCTAAAATCACTTTCCTTTCATCGCCTTTATCAATGCTTCCATATGATTCAGATAACGACTCAGCGCCTCGCGTCCGGCGCTCGTAATTCGATATTCGGTCAACGGCACGCGACCTTTAAAAGATTTTTCGCACGCGATGTAGCCCGCCTCTTCGAGCTTTCGCGCGTGAACGCTGATGTTGCCGTCCGTCGTATTTAATAAATTTTTCAAATCCGTAAAAGACAAAGCTTCATTTGCCGCCAGCGCGCTGATAATGCCGAGCCGCAATCGCTCGTGGATCAATTTGTCGAGCTCGTTCGAAACGTTTTCCGCCGCCCGGTGAAGCGCATTCGGCTGGGGCGCTTCCGCCGGCTCGTTTTCTTTCGCTAAAGCTAAATTTCCTTTTGTTCGCATAATTTTATAAGGCGCTTTCGTGCCGCCGGCTTTTGTCTTTAGCCGCCAAATCTCCTTGCGATAATGATTCCGAAAACGACGTGCAGAACGCCGAAGCCCGCCGCCATCAGCCAGTTGCCGTAGCCGGCGGGCAGAAAAAACGCGATTGTGCCGAGCGCGATGAAACACCAGCCCATTACCGGAACGGCTTTCACCGAAAAAGCGCCGCCCGTCACGACCGCCGCGCCGTAAAGCAGAAGCCACACCGGAATCATCACTTCAAAATGCCCGAATCGCCAGAGTCCGAGCGTCAAAATGACGCCGCACAATAAAGACGGCAAAAATCCGAGCGCAAATTTTCTGGCGGGCGCGCTGGTCAGCGGAAGCTTCGCGATTTTCGATTTCTGCCACATCGCAAAAAGCCCGATGGCGAAAGCCAGAACCGCTTCGGTCAGCCAAACTAAAAGCCAATCCCTGATTGACGTTTGATTAAAGGCAATCACGCTGGCGGCAATCGCCGTCAAGCCCATAAAAATTCCGCCGTAACCGGGAACCGCCGTAAAATGCGTCGAGCGCTCCATCGTTTCGCGGATAAAGCGCAGGTTGTCAAATGCCCGGTCGCCGATGTTTACCGGCTCGTTTGTCTCGGTTTCCTCTTTGCGCAGCGGCTGAATCTTCGCCATATGTTTTGAAATTTATATTAAGTTGTTTCATTTGTCAAGAACTTTATGTTATAAAGCAACGCGAATTCCTTTAAAATTCAATTTTGAGACGAGCTTAAATAGCTTTCTGAGAAAAGCTTTCGGCAGATAAAGCTGCGGGTCTGAGAATTCCGGGCAAAATATGCGATAGTTGACATCAAAGCTAAAAGGAAACTGATAGTTTTAAATAAATAAGGAAATAAAAAAATGATTTACAGAATTTACAAAGTCACCGGACGCATCGGAACGGGCATGGATAAAACCGATATGCCGTTTATGGAAATGCAGGATTTGTTAAGCGTCGTCGGAGAGCAAACCTCGCTGGCGGCTTTTGATAACGAAACAAATACGATTCACGTTTTCAACGATAAAATAATTGACGTTTCGACGATTGTGCAGAAGTTTAAAAATCACTGCGATTTGCCGAATAATCATCAATTCAGCATTCTTCACAAATAAATGCCTTTTATAATTCGGCGGATTTCATCGTAATTTGAACGCCGGTTTTTCTGAAACAAGCAATATGTTTGATTTAAATGAAGCGCAAAACACGGCTCGAAAGGAAGTGGAAAAGATTATCGACGCCGACCCGGAGCTTACCGCGCCGGAAGTCGAGGAAGTTCGTTTAGCGCGTGAAAATGAAAGGGTTTGGACTTTTACCGCCGATATTCCCAAGCTGATTAACGAAGGCTGGTCGCCCGGCGCGATAACCGTCCTGATTGATAAAACGGACGGGCACGTTTTGACCGCGGAACAGGAGGCGAACTTCCACAAAAACTGGGAAAACACGCGCCGTCGAGCAGGCTTTATCAAGCCAAAATAGGAATTTGCGGCAGACAGAGAGAGAGAACCGGCGTTTTATATAAATTGCCTCGCGGAAACGGATGACAGGCAGAAAGATTTCTATTTTTATTTTTTCGCGCTTTTTTGTTTTTCCAGAATCTCGTTTTTGTTTTCCACCGGCGGCGCGTTTTTATCCGCGACGGAAAAAGTCAGACGCTTGCCCTGCATCCGAAACTCGCTTCCGTTCCACTCGTAGCGCGCGCGCGTCCAATGCGTCGGGCAGCAAAGCTGTTCTTCGTCGCCGGTGATTTTCATCGTTTCGACTCCGCCCAGAATGTACCGGTCCTGCCCGTAAATCTCTATCACGAATTTTCCGTTTTCAGCGTAGATATTTTTCAAGCCGCCGTCGGCGCGGTCGCCCGTGCGAAAATGCCAGATCAGTTTCGGCTTTTCGTCTTTCCACGTAAATACATAAGCGATTTGCGGAATCGCCGAGCCCGCCGTGACGATTTTCAGAATCACGAAAGCCTCGTCAAAGCCGTCGCCCGTCACATCGCCGTATCTGGTCGTCACATAAGATAAACCGATGCGCTTTTCCGCCATTCGCCGCTCGCCGTCTTCCAGAACGGCGTCTTTGCCGTCGTCGTCCTGCCAGCCGCGCGGCAGCGGGTAAATGTAATTTCTAAAATCGAAATTGCCGATTTCCGAATCCGTGTTTTTGTTTTGGTCGTCGAGAATTTCGGCTTGCGTGTCGGGCATTTGCGGCGGCGCGGCGGAATCTGAATTTTCCCGGTTCGAATTTGCCCGAACCGGAGTTTGTTCCGCCGCCTTGACGGAAAGCGTCGGCGAAACGTCAGACGCATTCGCCTGATTTTCGAGGCGGCTTCCGCAAGCGGAAAAAACGAATGAAATGCCGAAAAGCAAAATTAATGCTTTCAAAGCGGCGGAAAAAATTTTCATTTAGATTCGGGGAAAGCCCAAGACGGATAGAAACTTGCGGAAACAGATTAGCACGAATCACGGTTTTATAAAAATATTCGTGCTAATCCGTTTTTATTTTTTGCCTTTAGGCGCGCGTCAGGCTGCGGTATTTAATCCGATGCGGCTGGTCGGCGTCGTGTCCGAGACGGCGTTTTTTGTCGGCTTCGTATTCCGAGTAATTGCCGTCGAAATACACGACTTTCGAATCGCCTTCAAACGCCAGAATGTGTGTCGCAATCCGGTCTAGAAACCATCGGTCGTGGCTGATGACGACGGCGCAGCCCGCGAAATTTTCCAGCGCTTCTTCGAGCGCGCGCATCGTGTTGACGTCCAAATCGTTGGTCGGCTCGTCCAGCAAAATGACGTTGGCGCCCGACTTGAGCATTTTCGCCAGATGCACGCGATTTCTTTCGCCGCCCGAGAGCATTCCGACGCGTTTCTGCTGGTCGGAACCCGAAAAATTAAAACGCGAGACGTAAGCGCGCGAATTCATCTCGCGCTTGCCGAGCTGAACCAGATCCAAACCGTCTGAAATCTCGTCGAAAATAGTTTTCTCGGCGTTCAGCGAATCGCGCGACTGGTCAACGTAGCCGAGTTTGACGGTTTCGCCGACTTTAAAAGTTCCCGCGTCCGCCGCGTCCTGTCCGGTAATCAATCGAAAAAGCGTCGTTTTGCCCGCGCCGTTCGGACCGATAACGCCGACGATGCCGCCGCGCGGCAAGCTGAATTCGAGATTTTCAAACAGCAGTTTTTCGCCGTAAGCCTTTGAAACATTCTGCGCTTCAATCACGATGTCGCCCAGGCGCTCGCCCGGCGGAATAAAAATTTCCAAATCCTCGGCGCGTTTTTCGCTGCCTTCGGCGACCATCTGCTCGTAGTCGTTGATGCGCGCTTTCGATTTCGCGTGGCGACCTTTCGGCGACATCCGAATCCATTCCAGTTCTCTTTCCAGCGTTTTCTGCCGCTTGTCCTCGGTTTTCTGCTCCTGCGCCAGACGATTTTGCTTCTGCTCCAGCCAGGACGAATAATTTCCCTTCCACGGAATGCCTTCGCCGCGGTCTAATTCCAAAATCCAGCCCGCCACGTTATCCAGAAAATAACGGTCGTGCGTGACGGCGATAATCGTTCCTTCGTATTTTTGCAGATGCTGTTCGAGCCACGCGACCGTTTCCGCGTCCAGATGATTCGTCGGCTCGTCCAAAAGCAAAATATCGGGCTTTTGCAGCAGAAGGCGACACAGCGCGACCCGGCGTTTTTCGCCGCCGGAGAGAATTTTAACCGGCGTGTCCGGCGGCGGGCAGCGCAGCGCGTCCATCGCCATTTCCAGCCGCGAATCCAAATCCCAGGCGTCCGAGGCGTCGAGTTTTTCCTGCACTTCGCCCTGGCGCTCGATCAGCGCGTTCATTTCGTCGTCCGTCATCGGCTCGGCGAATTTCAGGTTGATTTCTTCAAATTCTTTTAATAAATCGACCGTTTCCTGCACGGCTTCTTCGACAATTTGCCTGACGGTTTTCGATTCGTCCAGCCTCGGCTCCTGTTCCAGATAGCCGACCGAATAGCCTTTCGAAAAAACGACTTCACCGTTAAATTCCTTGTCCGTTCCGGCGATGATGCGCAAAAGCGAAGATTTTCCCGAGCCGTTTAAGCCGAGAACGCCGATTTTCGCGCCGTAAAAAAACGATAGATAGATGTCTTTCAGGACAGGCTTTTTGTCGTAAAACTTGCTGACCCTGACCATCGAGAAAATGATTTTGTTCGGTTCGTGATTGCTCATATTTTTTTTAATTATTGTCTTCCAAATGATTTTCTATAATTTCCCGGCACAGATACGCGATTGATTTTCCCGTCGTCTGCGCTTTCGCCCTTAATCGTTTGTAAAAATCTTCTTCGATTTCAAAACTAACTTGTTTGGTCAGAGGTTTTACGGAGCTTAGCTCGATTGACCGACCGAATTTATACAAGGTAAATTTCCCTGTTTTTTCCCAGTCTCTAATCCCATCTCTAAATTGAATAAAAACATTTCCTTCCGTATAAAGATTGCGCGCGCCCGCGTCTTCAGGGTCGTTTTTTTCTTCAAAATCAATCTTGTGTTCCTGCAAAAAACCGATTGCTTCTTCGACCGTCAATTCGTTTGTCCAGCCATAAGCTTTAAATACAAAATTTCCCTTTGCGGAACCGGCAGATTGAGGATTATAGGTGTAAACGGCAAATAATCTCTCGCTTCTCAAGCCTTTCCATTCTTCTTTCCAGAGATAAAATTCAAAATTCGCGTAGGTGTATTTATCTCCCCATTTAAATTGAGCCAGTTCGTCAGGCTTGCCCAAAAGCTCGATAAGCTGCCGCTCTGTCGCACCAAAATTTATATTCTTCAGCCTTCCGTTTTTGAGAAAGTAAACAAGGTCTTCGCGTATTGCCATCTTTTCAAATAAGTCTATTTTTTTTCGAGGTCAAAACGCAAACCGACGCGCGCGAAACGCGGCGCGGCGATTGTGCGATTCGGCGTTAAGCCGATGTCGTAGCGATTGTTGAAAACATTTTCGATCGCCGCGTAAATCTCGATTTTTTTTGCCGCGCGATACGACGCGAAAACGTCGAGCGTGAAAAACGGGCGCAGCCGCAAACTGTTCAAATCGTCTTCAAACTGCGCGCCGGAAAGCCTTGCTTGCGCGCCGAAAGAAAAACGCGACGGCGGGCGATAAAACATTTGCAGATTCAATTGTTGCCGCGGCACTTGCGGCAGAAATTTTCCGATTAAACCCGTGTTTGCAGGAAATTCAACCACGCGCGAATCAACCAGCAGGTAACTCGCCGTAAAGCGCAAGTCTTTGCGTAGCAAAATTTCGGCGTCCAGTTCCAAGCCGCGCGCCCGCGTTTTGCCGACATTTTGGCGCTGCCGGGTAATCAAGTTCGGCGTCGAACTCAAAGTTATGCTCACCACCGGGCGCGAAACTTCAGCGACGAAAAAGTTTCCGCGCAAATTTAAACGACCGGAAAAGCTCGTGAAATTTATTCCGCCTTCAAAATTGTCGGCGCGTTCGGATTTCAAATTTTCGTTTGCCAGCGTCAACGCGTTTCCGACGCGAAAAGCGCGGTAAAGCTCGTTCAAAGTCGGCGCGCGAAACGATTCGGAAAACGCCGCGTAAAGCGAGAAATTTTCGTTCAGACGATAAAGCGCGGCGAGACGCGGGCTGAAAGCGCTTTCATCGCGATTCGGAAAATTGACGACCGTTGTTTGATTGGTCGTTAAATTTCTGGTCGCTGCCAGCGCTTCTCGGTTTTCCCACGCGTCGAATCTCGCGCCGAAGCTGATGTTTAATTTACCGGTCGCGCGCCAGAAATCCTGCGCCGAAACGGAAAACGCGCGCTCTTTTCCGCCCGCGCCGACCAGCGAACTCGCGCGATTATTCGCAAAAATCGTCTCGTCGCTCGCGCCGCGAACTTCCCGCAATTCAAACGCGGAAGAAACCGCGTGATTGCCGAAAGGCTTCGACCACAAAAGATTTGCGCCTGCCGCCTGCGACGGAACGCGCTGAATACGCGTCAAAGTTTCCGTGTTTCGGTCGGCGGAAACGCCCGAAAAAATCTGGTCGTAAATTTGTTTTTCGACGAACGAGCGAATTTGAAACGCGCCGAAAGCGGTTTCGGGAAAATCAGCGCCGAAAACCGCCTGTCGAAAATATGTGCGATTCGTTTGCAGGCGCGTTCCGTTCCGGCGGTTTTCCGAAAACAAATTTCCGCGCAGAAAGATTCTCGCGTTTTTGAAAAACTCGGCGTCTTCGCTTCCCGGCGACGAATCTTCCTTAAATCTTTTTTCCAGCCGCAGAAAACCGTTTCGGTAACGGCTGTTCGCGTAAAAATCCGCCGCGCCGCGCTCCGTTTCGGCAACCGGAATGTAGCCGCGAGTTTTAAAGCCGTCGAGCGACGCCAAAAAATTCCAGCCCTTTCTGCCGAACGCGCCGAAAACGCTTCCGTCAAACGTGTTTTGCGTTCCGGCGGAAGTTTCAAAGCGCAAAACGGGCGCGTCGCCGGTTGATTTGGTCTGTAAATTTATCGCGCCGCTCAGCGCCGCGTCGCCGTAGAGCGAGCTGGCGCCGCCGCGCAAAGCTTCGATTTGCTGAACGGAAGATTTCGGAACGCGCGTCCAATACGTCCAGCCGCCGAAAGCGTCGTTTATCGAAATTCCGTCGAGCAGAACCGAAGCGCGAGACGCGCCGCTGCCCGCCAGCCCGCGAAAATTCGCGCCCTGCGCGGTCGGGTTCGTCGTCCGGCTCGAACTGCGGCGAAACAAGGCGAATCCGGCGATTTGTCTTAAAGCGTCGTCGACGGTTTGCGCGGCGGTCGCGTCCAGCGTTTCGCGCGTTAAAACGACGACGCTCGCCGGGGTTTCGCTCAAACGAGTTTCGGTTTGCGTGATGGAAACCGTAATTTCTTCGCGCAGATTTTGCGGCGCTAAAACGATGGTCAAAGGCGATTGGAAGTCGTTTTCGCGGATGCTTTTTTCGTAATCGGCAAAGCCGTCGGCGGTGATTTTTAAAATCAGATTCGTTTCACTGTCGGCGGAAACGGAAAATTTTCCTTCGGTGTCGGTTGCTGCTTGAGAAACGACTTCATTTTGATTTTCGAGTGAAACTTTAGCGCCTGCGACAGGCGCCTTTTGCGCGTCGGTGACAATTCCCGAAATCGTCTGCGCGGAAGCTGTTTGAAAGGCGAAAAAGAAAATAAAAGCCGTAAATAAAGGCGCGAAAATCCCGTATCTGCTCTTAGGCAAGCGAAAGAAAACACGAAAAAGGCGTGAAGCCGGATTTTTTTTGTCGCGAGATTTCATCATCTGAAGTTTAAATCTTTAAGAAGCTTTTTTCTAAAAGACAAACGGAAAATTTCGTAATAAATGTCTTTTTCCCGCATCATACGGAACTGTATAACCGAATCTCATACATTCTTCATAAAATCAAAATTTATTATCAGATAGAGATATAAACTTTACTATGTTTTGCAGAGCAGATAAGAAAAATATTAATACGTGGAAAGCAGCCTGGAGCAAGGTTTTTTGCTCGTTTTTTTTGCTGGCGCTTTTCGCGCCCTACGGTTTTACGCAAACTTTTCCCATCGCGGATTTATCGAATAATCAGGTTAAATCCGTCGATTCGACCGGCAGAAAGAGATTTACGACCGCTTCGCGCGAAGACTTGAGCGGCGTCCAGAATCAGGCACAGCTCAACACGCTTTCGGGACACATCGCGCACGAAAACGGCGTTTTTCTGGGCGGCGTGACCGTCAGGTTGTCAGGCGGGCTTAACCGCACGACGGTGACGGACGAGAACGGCTATTATGTTTTCAACGACATTCCTTACGGCTCGGCTTTTATGCTTCAGCCCGTCAAGGAAGGCTACCAGTTTTATCCGCCGGGCGTGAATTATAGCGGATACGTCAGCAATGACGTGCGGAATTTTTCCAGCTCGGGTCCGCCGCCGCTTCCGCCGCCGCCGGCACCGGGAACTCCGCCGCTGGCGTGGACGAATTATTATAACAACAGCGCGAGCACCGGGCTTCTCGACTATAAAGGAATGATTGCCCGCGACGAATCCAGCGGCAGTATCTATTACGCCGGAAACTCGCGCAGCGGAAATTCGAGCGGGACGTCCGATTTTGTCATCGTCAAAACCGACGCCAACGGCAATCGCCTGTGGGCGCGCCGGTTCGATTCCGGCTCAAGCGGCGCGGATTCCGTAAGCGACATTATTATCGACTCGCAGGGCAACGTTTATCTCGGCGGCACGGGTTATCGAGGCGACGATTTGGATTTCGATTACGTTTTGGTGAAATACAATCCGAACGGCGAACTCGTCTGGTCGCGTTTTTATGACGGGCTTGGGCAGGATTTGGCGACATCGCTGGCGATCGACGGTTCGGACAATATTCTTATCACCGGACAGTCGCTCAAGCGCGGTTTCACCTTCGATTACGTCACGCTCAAATACGACTCGCAGGGCAATCTGCGCTGGCAGGCGCGTTTTGACGGCGGAGAAGGCGACGGCGCGAGCGAGGTAGAAACGGACGCGCAGGGCAACGTTTACGTGACCGGCAACAGCATCGTCTACGCGGGCGGCTCGACGCAGGATGTGGTGACGATTAAATATAACGGATTGAACGGTCAGCAGATTTGGCTCAATCGCTACGATTCGCAAATCCCGATGGGCGACGAGCGGGCGCACGAACTGGAACTCGACTGTCAGGGCAATGTTTACGTAATGGGCAACGTAGACCCGCAGTATGTCGAAGAAAATCTGGTCATCAAAATCAACAGCGCGGGCGTGCGGCAATGGGTTAAAATCTGGAGCGCGAGCAATCGCGCGGCTAACGAACTGGCGTCGGAGATGAAAGTCGACTGCGGCGGCGGAAACATCGTCGTCACCGGAATCACGAATCTGGAAAACGAAATCAACAACAACGACGCTTATCTCGTCAAAATTCATCCGGCGACCGGCGAATTTCTCTGGACGCGGATTTACGACGAGGCATTTGCCGGAGATTATCAGGGCGACAACAAACTTCTGCTCGACGGCGACGGAAACGTTTATCTCGGCACAACTTCGCAGCATTTTTTCAACTACAACCTTGTCATCATTAAATATTCTTCCAACGGTGAGCAGTTGTGGAAGTATAAATACGATAACCCGTATTTTAATTATGACGCTTTCACGGATTGGAGAAATTACGAATCCGCGCCGTCGATGGTTCTGGACGCCGAGGGAAACATTCATTTCGCGGGCGAGACGACGATTCCCGAACAAGGCTTTAATCTTATCGCCGGAAAAATCGAACAAACTCCGCAGACCCGCGCCGTGCCTTTCGATTTCGACGGCGACAAAAAAGCCGACGTGGCGGTTTACCGACCGGAAAACGGCTACTGGTATATTCTGAAATCATCGGACGGCGCTTTCACGGCGACGCAGTGGGGCGTTTCGACCGACAAAATCGTTCCGTCCGATTATGACGGCGACGGCAAATCCGACTTCGGCGTTTACCGCGACGGAACGTGGTTCGTCCTGAAATCGTCGGACGGCAATTATTTCGCCAACCAATTCGGCTTAGGCGAAGACAAGCCGATTCCGTCCGACTTTGACAACGACGGGAAAGCCGATTTGAGCGTTTTCCGGCAGGGCAACTGGTACCGTCTGCAAAGCTCCGACAACGCTTTCAAAGCGACGCAGTTCGGAACAAGCGGCGACATTCCCGTTCCGGCGGATTTCGACGGCGACCGCACGACCGATGTCGCCGTCTTTCGCGGCGGCTCGTGGTATATGCAGTATCAGGCGGATTTGCCTTTAAACGCCTTGCAGTTCGGCACGAGCACGGACAAAATCGCGCCCGCCGACTACGACGGCGACCGGAAAACGGATTACGCGGTTTTCCGCGACGGCGTCTGGTACGTGTGGCAAAGCAGCGTCAATTACCTGCGCGCCGTACAGTGGGGAGCAACCGGCGACGTTCCGGTTCCGGCTGATTACGACGGCGACAAAAAAGCCGATTTTGCAGTTTATCGCCAGGGCGTGTGGTATATTCTGCAAAGCTCGAACAATTCCTACAAAGCGATTCAGTTCGGACTCGGCAATGATATTCCCGTTCCCGCCGCGTTTATCAGGTAATTTGTTTCGGCTGGATTGTTCACAAATAAATAAGGAGAGTTTAGGCAATCTAAACTCTCCTTATTTATTTGTGAACAATCATTACTGATTATTTCATTAAAACTCTTCGGACGGTTACTTTATCAATTCTGTCGCGCTTGACGGCAAAGCCGATTCCCGCCGCTTCGGGCGCGACGATTGTTCCCGTTTCCGTGACCTCGACTTCCGGTTCGATAATATCTTCGTGCCAGTAGCGCTTCGACGCCGATACGTCGCCCGGCAGAGTGAAACCGGCAAGCGTGGACATAGCGATATTATGCGCTCTGCCGATGCCCGATTCCAGCATTCCGCCGCACCAGACGGGAATATTTGCCCGGCGGCAGGTTTCTTCGACCGATTTTGCCTGAGAATGCCCGCCGACGCGACCGAGCTTGACGTTGATGATTTTTCCCGCGCCGATTTCAACCGCTTTGCGCGCGTCTTCGGGCGATTTTACCGACTCGTCCAGGCAAACCGGCGTTTTGATTTCGCGCTGCAATTTGGCGTGGTCGAGCATATCGTCGTGCGCCAGAGGCTGCTCGAACATCATCAGATTGAACGCGTCCATTCGTTTAAATAAATCAATGTCAGCGAGCGTGTAAGCCGAATTGGCGTCGCCCATTAATAAAATATCGCCGAATTTTTCGCGCACCTGCCGGATGACTTCGTAATCCCAATGCGGCGCGATTTTTATTTTTATTCGTTGATAACCGGCATCGAGTTCCGTCTGAATCTTTTCAAACAACTGCTCGAGCGAGTCCTGAATGCCGATGGAAACGCCGCACGCGATTTCGCGCCGGACGCCGCCTAGATGTTTCCACAAGGGTGCGCCTCGTTTTTTCGCCTCCAAATCCCAGCAAGCCGTTTCAATCGCGGCTTTCGCCATCCGGTTGCCCCGCACTTTTTTCAGCACGTTCCAGATTTCCGCCGCCGATTCGACTTCTTTTCCAATCGCCATCGGCGCGAGAATTTTTTCCAGCGTCAGCCAAGCCGCGTCCGTCCATTCCTCGTTGTACGAAGGCGTCTCGCCGCAGGTCACCTCGCCCCAGCCTTCCGCGCCCGATTCATCCCGAATACGCGTTAAAATTATTCTTCGCTCGTAGGTTCTGCCAAAGCTCGTTTCAAAAAAATGGACGAGCGGCAGGTTGATTTCGATAAGCTCGATTGATTTGATTTTCATTAGCGGAAATTGCGCGCGCCGGGCACAAATAAACAGGATAAGCAATTTCGCCTATCCTGTCCATCCCGGTTTATTTGCGGTTTAAATGTTTCCGCCGCCGGAAAATTATCTGCACGTGCCGCAATCGCTCTCTTTTGTTCTTTGTTGATTAAAGGTTTTCAGGTCGCGCCGGTAGCCTTCGATGATGTTCAAAATGAATCGAATGTCCTTGTCTTCCATATTCGGATAGCGCCGGTAAGCATCGGCTGTCGAGGCATTGAGAAAATTTTCGGCTTCGCGGTAATTTTGCCGCCGCGCCGCTTCGGTCATATCGAAAAGCGATTGGGCAAGCTCGGCAATCGTATAATTTTTCTTCACTTCGCCGTCGGCTAAAAGCTCGCACGAATCCTGCCGGCTCGGAGTTAAGCTGACTTGCTGCACCTCTTCGACCACGCGCCCGCGCTTCACATCAAAATACGACAGGCGAACTCGCACCGGCAGAGAATTTTTCGTCGCATTGCGCGCGCGAAAACGCGCCATTACAACCTGCGTCAAACCGTTGTTCATATTGTCCAGACTGATTGAAAAACCGTTTGCCCGCAGGCGCGGCGCGTAACCGTAGATTTTTTCAATTTGCAGATTCGCGTCGTAATCGACGCTGACTTCGACTTTTTTCGCCACCGACGAGACCAGGCTTTGTACTTCGTTCACAAAAACCTTTTCGATGTCCTGATAATCGGAGACAAAATGATAAAGCCCGCGCCCGCGTTCGGCTAAAGTCCGCAAAAGGTCGTTGTTTAAATCCAAGCCGACGCCAATCGTCGAAAGGTCGATGCCCAGACCGTTGAATTCGGAAGATTCGACGGCGATTTTCGTCGGCTCGACGACGCCGACATTGGCGATGCCGTCGGTCAATAAAATAACCCGGTTGGTCGCGTCTTTCCGAAAATTTTTCTGCGCTTCGCGGTAGCCGAGCATCAATCCGGCGTGAAGATTGGTCGAGCCGTCCGGCTCGATGCAGTCAATCGCCCGTTTTAATTCATAACCGTCGCCGATGCGGCTTGCCGGAAACAGAACCTGCGCGTCGGTGTCGAAAACGACGATTGAAATAATGTCTTCCGGACGCAGTTTTCCGATCATCGTGCGCAGCGATTCTTTGACGCGCGACATTTTATCGCTTTCCGCCATCGAGCCGCTTTTATCAATCACCAGAGACAAATTCAGCGGGCGCAAATCGGTTCTTTCGTTTACGGCGTCGGTCGTAAAACCGATTTGCAAAACGGCTTCGCGCCGCGCCGGAGAAAATTCGCTGTTTCCCCAGCGCGCGTCCAGCGCCACGCCTTGACCGGATTTCGGAAGCGGCAGACGATGCCGGTGATAATTGACGAATTCTTCGACCGCTACTTCGTCGGGCAGCTTAAAATTGACGCGCGGCTCATAATAATTTGAATTTCTCGAACCTCTATTCTGCGAATTTGAAGTTGTAGTCTGCGGATTTGAATTTGAAATCGCGCGAGTTCGTGAAACCGACGCCGAAGAAGCGCTCTCCTGCGCCGAGACGTCGATGCCGAAACACAAAAACACTCCGACCAAAGCAAACAGCAATCCGCCAAAACGAAAGACTTTCATTACTTTCTCCTTTTGTTATAAGAATTTTTCAGACTCGGGAGAGCTGTATTCAAAGACTTTGCAAAACCTTTTGTTTAAAGGATTCATCGAAAAGAAATTAAGTTGCTTCGCCCGGAACCGAAACATTTACGACCGCCGCGTTTGATTTACTTTTGCTTCTTCGGCTTTTATCGAACACAATGTAAAAAATATGCAGACCGAAGATTTTGTTTATCTCTACGAAGTCGAGGAAAAGCTCTGGTGGTTTGCCGGAATGCGCGAGATTTCCGCCGCGCTGCTGGATGAATTTTGCCCGCCGGAGATGGAGGATATTCTGGACATCGGCTGCGGCACGGGATTAAATCTGAAATGGCTCGAACGCTACGCGAAAACCGAAGCCATCAAAGGACTCGACGTCGAAAAAACGGCGCTGGATTTTTGCCGCGAGCGCGGTGAAAACCTTTTGACGCAGGCTTCGGCGACCGATTTGCCTTTTCCTGACGCGAATTTTGATTTGGTCACGAGTTTTGACGTGCTGGTGCAGATTCCGGGCGAAAAGGCGGACGAAAAAGCGATTGCGGAAATGTATCGCGTCTTAAAACCGAAAGGCGTGGCGTTTGTGCGCGCCGCCGCTTACGAATGGATGCGGAGCGGGCACGACCGTGCCCTAAACACGCAGCGCCGCTACACCATCGGCGAGCTGTCGCAGAAACTTGAAAATGCCGGTTTTACGGTTTTGCGAAAAACTTATGCGAACACTCTGCCGTTTCCGCTTGCGGTCGTTCGCCGCTTGCTTTTCAAGCCGATAGGTTTATCCGATAAAGGTTCGGACGTAAAGCCTTTTCCGCCTTCGATGCAGTGGCTGAACCGCGTTTTGACGCGCGCTTTACTTTCCGAAGCAAAATTTCTGAAACGGTCGAAGGCAAAATTTCCTTTCGGCTTATCGGCAATTTGCGTTGTCAGAAAAGACTGATTTTAAACGCGTGAACGCGGAACGATGAATTCTTTATGAATTTTGAATTATGAGCTATTAATTTTAAATTAAAGGAAATCACTAATTCAAAATTCATAATTTAAAACTCAAAACTTTCTTTTGTTCATCGTTCCGCGTTCACGCGTTTTTTATTTAACGCGCCGCAGAGCCGAATAAGCTTTGGAAATCGTGTTTTCGTCCGGCGCAGCCCAATAATGTTCGCGATTTTGCTGATAAAATTCAATCGTGCGTTTTAAGCCCTCGTCCAAATCGACCTGCGGACGCCAGCCCAGAATCTGCTCGATTTTTTTGTAGCTGCAATTGCAGTTGCCGACGTCCGTCAGCTGGCGCTCGGGCGGAAAAGGAACGCCGACGACCGCGCCGCGCCCCGTCAGATTAATCAGCTTATTGGCGATTTCCGCCAGGGTGACGATTTGATGATGTCCGAGATTAAAAATTTCGCCTTCGGCTTCTTCGCTTAAACCCGCCAGCAGCAGCGCGTCAACGACGTCGTCGACGTAATTCAAATCGCGGCTTTGCCTGCCGTCGCCGAAAAGCTCGATGGTTTCGCCGTCCATCGCCTGCCGGATAAACCACGCGATAAAGCCCTGCCGGTTATGATACATCTGCTGGCGCGGTCCATAAGTGTTTGTCAGGCGCAAGTTTACCGTGCGCAAGCCGTAGGCGCGCTGGTAAAGCAGATGATACATTTCCGCCGCGTATTTGTTGATGCCGTTGATGTCCATCGGCTGGACGCGGTGCTGCTCGTCAATCGGCAGGTAAGCGGGCTTGCCGTAAACCTGGCGCGTGCTGGTAAAAACGATTTTGACGTGCGGGTTAAACATCCGGCAGGCTTCGAGCAGAGTCAGATGAATCGCGCAATTAAGCTGCAGATCGCGCTGCGGCACGCGCATCGAATCCAGATGACTGATGCTGCCCGCCAGATTAAAAATATAATCGACGCCGCCGACCAGGTGATTAATCACCCAGCTGTCGCCCATATCGGCGACGTGCAGCTTGACGCGGTCTTTGATGTCTTCGATGTTATATAAACTTCCGCCCTGGTCTTCGCTGAGCGAGTCGATAATGGTGATGTCAACGTCCCCGGTTTCAGCCAGACGGCGCGCCAGATTGCTGCCGATAAAGCCCAACCCGCCGGTTATCAAAACCGAGCGACCTTTGTATTTTTCGTGGGAAATACTCATAAATTATAAGTGTTCAGACACAATCAGCGCGAAAAACAACAGATTTTCACTGTTTTTTCGCAGAACCACGAGCCGCAGCCACAGGGAAAAAAAATCGACTAAAGTTTTTGTCACGCGCCGGACGGTAAAAAACTGCGATTTACCGAACGGACGCTCATAGTGATTAACGCCGGTTTCGCGAAAACGCGCTCCTGCTCGATTAAGTTTGTAAATGAGCTCGACACAAATACTACCGCTTGTTGAAGATAGAGCTATTTTG
>DASVRL010000095.1:0-22734 GCA_036388635.1 Pyrinomonadaceae bacterium | reverse complement strand
CGGCAAATTACGCGTGTAAAATCAAAATAAATCTATTTTTAATCTGCGTTTATCTGCGTCTATCTACGGTTTCATTCTTCTTTCCTTGCGGCTGATTCCCTTTTCCGCTGCCTTTCCGCTTCAATTCTCTCAACCACATCCGCCAGGCGCGGATTTTTCGCCTGCAAAATCCGGTTTTGAATGTAAATTTTGCTGTCTTTGGTGTTGAATTTGTAGCCGTAATCAGCCAGCACCTTCATCACTTCCCAGCGCTTTTTGTTCAAACGGCGCGGCGGCTCGAAATACGCGCCCATATCAATCATCGCCTTTGCGCATTCGGGACATTTTCGCGGCGTCTCGCTCGGCTCTTTGGCGAAGCTTTTCCGGCAATCGAAACATACCCAGTGCGTGTAAAAGCTCATTAAAAAACTATGCGGCGGCTTGCTTCCGCCTTTTGTTTCACCAGGCGCAGCATTTCCTGTCGAATCCAACCGCTGAAAGGCTTGATAAACCACCAGTAAAATCTAAAACTCTCCTGACTTTTTTCGCCCAGACACTGCACTCTGGTTTCCGTTCGCAAGCAAATCTCCTTTTCGCCCGCTTCCGATAAAAAAAAATTCCAAGCGCCTTTGGCGTAACCTTCTTTCGCGAAAGCGCGAAATTCTTCCGGTTTCAGCTTTTGCAAATCGCCCGACAAAGCCCAGAATTTTCCGGCGATTCCGAGCACAATTTCCTCACACGGCTTTTCGCCCAAAATGATGAAATTCAATTTCGTCATATCGCGCAAATTCGACGTTTTTGAACTCTCGCCGCATTCGTCTTTCCCCGCCAAACCTCTGAGCCAAAACAGCCGGCGAATGACCGCCGAATCGTTGAAATCAAACGAGTCGAGCGCCGCATAAACTTTTTCAGCCGAAGCGCGAATCGTCGTTTCGTGCTTTTCGTCAAAATCGTATTCGGGCAAAAATTCGTCAATCAGCATCTTTCAAATCCGCGATTTTCTTTTCCACTCTTCTAACGTCGAGCATTCGCGCGTTGCCTTCACCGCCGCTCGTCGCCCACGAAGCGAAAAGGCGAAAACCGCCGAGCGCCTTTTCGTAAAACCCTTTCGCTTTGTCCTTGTCTTCCTCGCCGCGACTCGTGTCGCCCCGATCTTCATAAAATCCGGCGCGCGTCGTCACTTCGTCGCCATAGCCGGTTTCCCGCTCGGTTTCCGCCAGCATCGCCGCTTCGGCTTCCGCAAATTTTCCCTGTCTCGCCAAATCGCGCCAATCGTCCATTTCGTTCAGCCTTCAATCCCGACTTCGACCGCTTCGACCTGTAAAACATCGCGCAAAACCCGCGGCTCAACCGCAATCAAAAATCCGCGTTTGCCGCCGTTGATGTAAATCTGCGGCAAATCAAAAATCGTTTTCTCGGCGTAAACCGGCATCCTTGTTTTCACGCCGAAAGGCGACGTTCCGCCGACCAGATAACCCGTCAGTTTCGATGCCTTTTCGGGCGCGGCGGGCGCCACGGATTTCACGTTCAGATGCCGCGCCAGATTCTTCACGGAAACCTGTAAATCGCCGTGCATCAACACAATCAGAGGCTTTTTCTCGCTCGTTTCAAATATCAAAGTCTTGATCACCGCGTGCTCGTCGACGCCTAATTCCTGCGCCGAATGCCGCGTTCCGCCTTTTTCGACGTATTCAAAAACGCGCGGCGTGAAAGTAATTTTCTTCTCGCGCAAAACACGAATCGCGGGCGTTATCGGATAACTCATGCAATTAATTCACTATTTCTTTTCCTCAATTTCTTTATTTAGTTCTTCAAATAAGGTTGTCATGCTTGATTCAAAAAGTGGATACATTCTCATCGCTTGTTGATGCCACTTATCCTTTTTTATTGCGTCTTTTTCTAAAACTAAATTTTTTATACCGTATTCTAATGGGCTTACTTCGGCGGCTTTTTTTGTTTCATCTATGGCTTCCTTTACTTTGTTTTCCGCTAAATTAACTAATGCTAATCCCCATTGCGACCTTCCTATCTGCCGATATGAATTATTAGTTTTGTAGAAGGTAATTGCCTGATTAAAGCTATTACGAGAGTCAGATAAATTATTCATTCTAAAGTAATACCAACCATACTCGTTGAAATACCAAGGGTCAGTTGAAGCTTCTTTATCAAGATAGTCTTTTACTTTCTTAAACTGACTTGTGTAATTACCTGGATTATCCGAGTTAACGATAGCAGTAAGAAAACTGTCTGCAACGGGTATTACCCGATTTTTAGGTGTTTCTTTTTTGACTAAAGTATCAAAACTTTTCTCCAAATCTGGTATTGCTCGGTCGTAATACTCATCACGTATGAGATTTACACCTCCTAAATATAATTCGTATGGTTCTATATTTTGCTGCACTTTCGCATCAACTTTCGTGTCAATCCAAACAAAGGCTGTTAGGTATCCTCCAAGAATCGCACCACCTATTCCAAAAAATGCGGCAATTATTGCTGTCCAAATATTTGTCCAATTAACCAGTTTTTCCCAACTAATTCTTTGTGGATTACTAGTTTTATCAATATGAGTTTCTGAAGATAAATCTACTTTATTTTCATTATTGTCACGGTCAAGTGGTTTATTTTCACTTTTTTTTCCTGTAATTTCTTGTTTGCTCATATATTTTTAGTTAAGACTTATCAGTTTTTAAAGTTTCCATAAATCGAAAACACGAAACTAGATGGTCATTCACCAAACCACAAGCCTGCATAAACGCGTACATTATCGTCGAGCCGACAAAGTTGAAACCGCGCTTTTTCAAATCTTTGCTCAACGCGTCCGACACGGAAGTTTTCGGCGGAACTTCCGACATATTTTTCCAACCGTTGACAATCGGCGCGCCGCCGACAAACTGCCAGATATACGCGTCGAAAGAGCCGAATTCGTCTTTGATTTTCAAAAACTCCCGCGCGTTTTGAACGGTCGAAGCGATTTTCAGGCGATTGCGGACGATTCCTTCATTCTGCAAAAGCTCCGCAACTTTTTTCGCGTCGTAGCGCGCGATTTTTTCCGCATCGAAATCTTCAAAAGCCGCGCGATAATTTTCGCGTTTTCGCAAAATCGTGTCCCAGCTCAAACCTGCCTGCGCGCCTTCCAGAATCAAAAATTCAAACAATCGCCGGTCGTCGTGCGCCGGCACGCCCCATTCCGCATCGTGATAGCGAATCGCCAAATCGTTTTTCGCCCAGTCGCAGCGCGTCATTATTTTTCGATTTTCGTGACGTTTATAAAACAAATGTTCGGGTCGCCCGTCGTATTTAATTCGCCCGTGATTTTGATTTTGTCCGCTAGATTGATAATGTTTCCGGCATTATCGCGGATTTTTACGTCTTCGCGCTTGTAGCCTTTCGTCAATTCCTCGACGCTGTTTGCCGAGCTTCCGGTTTGGATATACGCGCTCATCTTTTTTTCGCTCGTCGGGCTTTCTCTGAAGCCAAAGCTGCATTCCATCCGACCGCTCCGGTTCGTGCAGAAAACTCCGCCCTTGTCATCGAGAAAACCGCTGACTTCCAGATATTTTTTTTCGTTTTCGGCGGCGCAGGCTTTTGCAAACTCGGTCGGCACGCCGGTCGTCGGACGCGAATTGCATCCGCCGGCAATCACGACCAAAGCCAAAACTACTAAACTCGAAAAAATTTTCATATGCAATCCTCTTTTCGTTTGGCGATGTATAAAGTTTTTTCAATCAATGCGTGAACTTTGCCGTTTTTATCGACCAGTTCGACATTGTAAACGCGGTCAACCGATTTTTCCGTTTCGAGCAATTTCCTGATTTCGTCAATCTCATCCGCCGTTATTAAGAAATCGGCAAACAGGGTTTCCTTGCCCGGACGCTTAAAACGAATCTTCGCCGCTTTGTCCCAGACGACGTATCCGCGCCCCAGAATTTTTATCAGCATCAGCATATAAATCGGGTCGATTCCCGCATAGAGACTTCCGCCGTAAATCGTCCCGACATAATTGCGCGTGCGCCACGATAAAGGAATTTTCACGCGAATGCGGCGATAATCGTCGGCAATATAAACAACCCGCGCGCCCGTCCCGCGATAAGCGGGAAAAAAATTAAACTTGATGCGGTCGAATTTGCTGGCAAAACTTTCGGGCATAGATTTTCAAACAACTATTTCGGAAAACCGTCCGCCTGCAAAACTCTCTCAGCCTGCCGGAAATGCCGCTTTTCGTGTTCGACGATGACCTGCAAGCCGTCGTCGAAACTGTAAGTCATCAGCTTCATAAACGGCGACGTGATAACGGTTTTTCGCCAGTCGGCGTTTTCCGTGCGCCGGATTTTTTCAATCACTTCCCGTTGATGCCCGGCAAACTGCTCGATTATATCGCCGTCAATCTCGCTCGGCGGCACGATTTTCTGGGTCGGCGCTTTAAATTTTCTTTCGTCCGATTTCAAGGATTTAATCAAAAACTTTCCGCCGAACGACGTCAGCGGCGACCAGCTTTCCCAGAACGAATTTTTGCGGTTCCCGGCGGCGATTTTTTCAAGCTCGTCGTCAAATAATTTGTTTGTTTTAATTAAATGCTCGAAGCATTGACCGACGCTCCAGCCTTCAGCGCTCGGTCGCCAGTTGATTTGCTCCGGCGAAAGCGAGCCGAACCGGGCTTGCGTGTCGGCGGAAATTTTTTCCAGTTCCGAAATTACAACGTTTTTCTCGCTATCCATAAGTTTCTTCCAGCTCCTCAATCAAAAAATCAGCCAGCCAAACCGTATAACCTTCGGAATCAACGCATTCGACCGTGCAAACTTCTTTGCCGAAATGAACGATTGCGCCGATGTCGCCGAAGTGCGGCGGGCGTTTAACTCCTTCCGTTCCGTCAAAAGGACGATTCGCCTTGAGCAATTTTACGATTTTGACCGCATCTAATTCCTTCAAATTAATTCCTTAAAGGCTTGCCGGTTTTCAACATATAACCGATGCGTTCCTGCGTTTTGCGCTCGCCGCACAAGCTCAAAAACGCCTCGCGCTCCAAATCGAGCAGATGTTGTTCGGAAACATAAGCCTGATGGTTCAAATCGCCGCCGCACATAATTTTCGCCAGCTTTGTTCCGATAAGCGCGTCGTGCTCGGAAATGTAGCCGCCGCGTTTCATCATATGCAAGCCCAGTTTCAAAGTCGCCAAGCCGGACTCGCCTAAAGCCAGAACGTCGGTACGCGGCTGCGGCTGGACGTAGCCTTCTTTCGACAATGCGATGACGATTTCTTTGGCGTCGGCAATCTGCCGGTCTTTGTTCATCGAAATCGAATCTTCCGGTCGCAGAAATCCCCAGGCGCGCGCTTCGTGCGCCGAAGTGGCGACTTTGCCCATTCCTAAAAGCTCGAAATTCTTGCGAATAAAGGCAAAAGCATCGGCATCCGGCGTTCGCTTTGCCGCGTCCATCGCTCTCAAAGTCATTTCCTTGGTGCCGCCGCCGCCCGGAATCAAGCCGACGCCGACTTCGACCAGACCCATATAAGTTTCCGCCGCGGCGCGCACGCGGTCGCCGTGCAGAGAAATTTCGCAGCCGCCGCCCAAGGTTAAGCCGAACGGCGCGACGACGACCGGTTTTGCCGAATAACGAAGACGCATATTCGCCTGTTGAAAAGTGTGAATTATCAGATTGATGTCGTCCCACTCTTCTTCCTGCGCGGCGAGCATCAAAAGCATCAGATTCGCGCCCGCCGAAAAATTTCCGCCCTGATTGCCGATCACTAGCCCGGTGCAGTTGCTTTCGATTTCCTCGACGGCGAATTTCATCATCTGCATCGTGTCCGAGCCGATGGCGTTCATCTTCGAGTGAAATTCCAGACACGCCACGCCGTCGCCGATGTCGACGAGCGTCGCGGCGGAATTTTTGCGGATAATGCGTCCCTGGTCTTTGAGCGATTTTAAAATAATGACGCCTTGCTTTGCCGGAATCGGTTTGTAGGCGTTGGTCGCAAAATCGAAGAAGTAACGGTTGCCGTTTTCTTCCTTGTAAAAAGTCTGCGCGCCGGCGGCGAGCATCGCTTCGACATTTGCAGGAACCGCTTGATTTTCGGCGTTCATTCTTTCGACCGATTCCTCGACGCCGATGGCGTCCCAGGCTTCAAAAACGCCGATTTCCCAGCCGAAGCCCCATTTTATCGCGTCGTCAATCTCGACAATCGTATCGGCGATTTCCGGCACGCGGTTCGCGGCGTAGCGCGAGATGCGCGAGGAAGTGTTCCACAAAAATTCGCCGACTTTGTCTTTGCCCCAGACCAGAGTTTTCAGCCGCGCGGGCAAATCTTCGATTTGTTTCGCCGCGTCGAGCGACGGGAATTTCGTTTTCGCCTGTGGCTTGTATTCAAAAGTGTTCAAATCGAGTTCCAGAATTTCGCGTTTGCCTTCGGCATTGGTCGATTTTTTGAAAAATCCGCCTTTCGTCTTGTCGCCGAGAAGTTTCTTTTCCAAAAGCGTTTTGATTAAATCCGGAAGGACGAAAACTTCGCGGTCTTCGTCTTCAGGGATAGCCGGGTAAAGATTGTTGACGACGTGCGCCGTGACGTCTAAGCCGACCAAATCCGAAGTGCGAAACGTCGCGCTCGAAGCGTGACCGATTGCTTTTCCGGTAATCTGGTCGACTTCGGTCGGCGTGAAATTCATCCGAATCATTTCGTGAATCGTCGCCATCATCGAAAAAACGCCGATGCGGTTGGCGATAAAATTCGGTCGGTCTTTCGCCGGAACGACGCCTTTGCCCAAGCGCTCGTCGAGAAATCCGAAAACCGCGCAGGCGATTTCCGGTTTTGTCCAGGTCGTAGGAATCGCTTCGACCAGCTTCATATAACGCGGCGGGTTGAAAAAATGGATGCCTAAAAAATGCGCTTTGAAATCGTCCGAGAAAGGCTCGGCGATGGAAGAAATCGGAATTCCGCTGGTGTTCGAAGCGATGACGGCGCCGGGTTTGCGATATTTTTCGACTTCCGCAAAAATCTTGTGCTTGATTTCCAGATTTTCGACAACGGCTTCAATCACAAAATCGCAGTCCTTTATTTTCGCCAAATCGTCTTCAAAATTTCCGGTCGAAATCAGCGCGGCATTATCTGCAAGCATAAACGGCGCGGGCTTTAATTTTTTCGCCGCTTCAAACAAAGAGTTCACGACGCGATTGCGCACGGCTCCCGATTCGAGCGTCGCGCCTTTGGCTTCTTCTTCCGGCGTCAGCTCGCGCGGCGCGATGTCCAGCAGCAAAGTCGGTATTCCGGCGTTTGCCAGGTGCGCGGCAATCCCGGCACCCATTGTTCCCGCCCCTAAAACGGCGGCTTTTCCGATTCTCAGCATAGATAGATTGTTTCCTTATAACGGTAGAAATTAAATTGCGTCTATCATACTGAATGAGCGTTCATTCAGCAAGCCAAATTAAAGAATTTTCTTTAATTTATCACGATTTTAATGTAAGATTCATGCAATCAGAATAGCCGCAGAGCTTCCGTTATGAAATTCATTTTCGCGCTTCGGGTGCTATTGCTGATTTTTGCGGTACTGCTATATTAATTTCAGTCTCGAAAACGACCCTTTCAGTGACGCTTTAACCGGTTAAAAGCTTTCATTTAAGCTCAGGAGAAATTGGAAACGTATGGCGGGAGTGATTTATCGCCGGCAGCGAACTAACTCCGGAATCGACTTTTCTATTATCGAGAATCTTTTCTTAAATTTTTTCTGAATCTTTACGAAAAAAATCTTGACTTATTTTTCAAACGGGCAGATACTTTTCGACAAAGCATTTATTAACATTTTATGTTAAGGCAATAATTTTCGTCCGATTCGATTCGGCGTCAATAAAGCCGTTTCAGACGGTATTTTAAATAAAACAAAGGGAGCCCAAAAATGAAAAAATCATTCTTTCTTTTTGTCGTAATGCTTTTTTTGAGTTTTGCAGTATCAGCTCAAACCAATCCTACGACCAACACCGCAAGCACAACTAACGCAACCAGCGAAACGAAAAAGAAGCCGCCGATTTTCCGCGCCACCAAAGACCAGATAATGCAGGCGCAAAAGATGTTAAAGGTTACGGAAAGCGGAAAAATGGACGACGATTTTCGCGCCGCGCTGAAAAAATATCAAGCCGGAAACGGTTTGAAATCGACCGGCACGCTGAATCGCGCGACGCTCGAAAAAATGAACATCGCGCTGACCGATAAACAAAAGGAAGTCCCGGTTTCGCCCAACTCTTTCGCCACCGGCGACGAAAACAAAACGACGGAAACGAAAAAGCGCGCGCCCGTTTTTCGCGCCGGCAAAGACCAGATTATACAGGCGCAGAAAATGCTGAAAGACAAAGGAATGTATACGGGCGAGCAGACCGGAAAACTAGACGACGCAACGCGCGACGGCTTGAAAAAATATCAAGCGGCAAACGGCGTCAAAGTGACCGGCACGCTGAACCGCGAAACGCTTGAAAAAATGGGAATTGCGCTGACCGATAAGCAGAAGGAAATGTAGCTTCCTTCCGGTCAAGTCAATTAAACGAATTTCACCGCAGAGACGCCGAGAAAACGCAGAAAGACGCGCGAAAGATTTTCTCGGCGCCGCACGGCGAAAACTCTGCGCCGCTGCGGTGAAATTTCTCAATCAGTATTCTTCGGGATTTATTTTTGAGTCATTCGGCATTTAAAGATGGCGAACGGGCGAAAAAAGCAGGCGAAAAAACGGCAGCATTCCGACCGTCAACCGACAGGCGCGAGCGAAGCGATTTTGCGAGCCGGAACCGGAATGTCGCCTGCGCGCCCCGCAATTTCAGAAAATCCTGATGCCGCCGCCGGAGACTTTTTGTTTGAGCGCGCAGCAGGCTAATCATCTTCGACGCTTGTTTCTTTCCATCAAAAGCGAAAAAGCGAGCTGCCTTTCCTGCAAAATTTTGTTAAGTTTTTTTCTTTCCTCGTCGTCGGCGCAGTTTTTTAGTTTTTCTTTCAACTCGCCGATTTCTTTCAGGCGTTCTATTTCTTCCGGCACGAATTTACTGCTTTTTAAAACCGAGTAGCCCATTCGCAAATCTTCCGGCGTGTTAAAGTAAGAATCCAAATCTATCGGGCGTCCCGCGCCTTCGAGATTGTCGAAATCGCCCGCTTCGATAGAGTTTCTGATTTGTTCGTCGATAAATTTTCCCAGAGACATAAAACTTTTTCTCTTCAATATTGCAACGAAATTTTAAATTGAAAAGTTTGAGATTAAACCTAAATTAATTTGATTGAGCCATCAATTCCGAAACGGTCGCAAATTGAAAACCTTTTTCGCGCAAACCCTGTATAACGGGCTTGACGGCGTTCAGCGACTTTCGCTCCGGGTCATACATTACGTGTAGTAAGATGATCGAGCCGCCGCGCGTGTTGGCAAGAATATGTTTCACAATCTCGTCGGTTTTCGAAGCAATTTTGGGAAAAGATTCCGGCTCGACGTCCCACGTGATGCTTTTTTTGCCGGTCTGCGAAAGGTAAAAGGGCAGCGTAAAAAGCTTTTTGCCGTAAGGCGGGCGAAAATGCGTCGGCGACTGGTAACCGGCGGCGCGAATCAGCGCGTCGGTGCGCTCGATTTCCTCTCTGACGAACGACGGCGAGACGAGCACCATCCGGACGTGCGAAAACGAATGGTTGCCGATTTCGTGACCGTCGGCGACAATCTTTTTTCCTTCGACGGGATGTTTTTCCAAATCGCCGCCGATTAAAAAGAAAGTCGCTTTGACGTTTTCTTCCTTTAAAACGCGCAGAATTTCGTCGGTGTGCGCGGGCGCCGGTCCGTCGTCAAAAGTCAGGGCGACCAGTTTTTGAGCGGTTTCGACGCGCGGCACGATTTCGCCGAAAGCCTGAAAGGTGCGCGACTTGCTCAATTCCCACAATCCAAACAAAACGCCAAAAATCAGTACCAAAACGATTAACAAATAATAGATTTTTCGCATAGCTTAAATTTTAATTTAAAAACGGCGTTTGTCAGTAATTTTTATTCGAGATAAAACTTCATAATTCGCTCAGCCAAATCGCTTCTGCCCCAAAGCTCGGAAATAAACATTTTAAAATCGGCAATGTTCATCCAGTATTTTTCGTCGATAAGCTCGCCCTTGTTCACGCTCTGAACAATTACGACGCCGAGCAGACCGCCGAGCAGGCTGAGCGGAATCAGAAGCTTATTTTTTTTAATTTCGAAAATGTCGGTCGAAGCGAAAGCGAACTGCGCGGGCATTTTTCCCGTCGACAGCGTCTGCTGAACGAGATGAAAAATAATCTCTTTCGCGCCGTGATGCGAGTTAAAAGCCGGCACGATTCTTTTCAAAGCGAACGGAATATTAAGCGGCAGAGGCAAAGCACGCGGCAAGCCCATAAACGAAACCAACTGCCAGTTTTCCCTGATAAACCGCTGGTAATTTTCCGTCTCGAAAATCTTTTTCGCCGTTTCATTAATCGCCGTGCAGGTCGGGACAAAAGCCGCTTCATACGAGCCGGCGTTCATAAAATCGATTGCTTCCTGCACAAGTTTGCCGACGCTTTTCATAATTTCGCTTGCCTCGTCCGATGTCTTCGATTATAAACCAAAAGAAGCGGAAGAGTCAGGACGCAAAGCGAGCCGGGCGAAAGATCGAATCTGCGCAATCTTCCGCCCGGCTCGCTTTGCGTCCTACTCCCGGACTTTCTTTTTCTGTATAATCAAGCGCAAGTTATGCGCTTCGTCTTTTCCCGAAGATTTTACATTCTGCTGGCAATCGGTTTGATTCCGCTGTCGCTTTCGTGGAATCTGCCCTCGCTGCGGACAGCCGTTTTCGCGGCGGACGCGCTGCTCGTTCTGGCAGCGATTGTCGATTATTTCGTCAGCCGCAAATTGCCTGAAGATTTCACTATCAGGCGCGAATTTTCCAGGCGTTTCGCCATCGGCGACGAAACCGAAGTGCGCTTGATTATCGAAAATCTCTCGCCGCAGACGTTTACCGTTCAAATCAAAGACGAGTTTCCGCCCGAAATGCGGCTGGTCGGCGAGCGCGAAGCGCGCCTCAAAATCGAAGGTCAAACCTTCGTTCAGGTTAATTACGGTTTGATTCCGCCGCGCCGCGGGCGTTATGAATTCGGTCGCACGGCGGTGCGTTTTTTATCAAAGCTCGGTCTGGTCTGGTGTCAGGGGAATCTGAACCGGGCGGAAGCCGTTAAGGTTTATCCGAATATGCGGCGCGCGAGAGAGATGGAACTCAAAGCGCTCGGCGCGCGCTCGTTTCTGGCAATTCAGCGAAAGGCGGTCAGGCGCGGCGAAGGACGCGAGTTCGAGTCGATGCGCGATTACGTGCGCGGCGACGAGCTGCGGCATATTTCGTGGACGGCGACGGCGCGGCGCGCCAAGCTGACGACGCGCCAATATCAAATCGAGCGCGACCAGACGATTATCATCGCCCTCGACGCCGGACGTCTGATGACCGGACGCATCGGCGACGAGACGAAATTCGACACGGCGATTCACGCCAGTTTAGCTTTAATGTCGGCGGCGGCGCGCGGCGGCGACAACTGCGGCTTGATGGTTTTCGGACGCCGCATCAAAAAATATCTGCCGCCGAAAAAAGGCGTCGAACACCTCGACGCCGTTCTCGAAGCGCTGCACGACCTCGAACCTGAACTGATCGAGCCTTCCTACGCCCGCGCGTTTCAATTCATTGCCGCGAACCTGAAAAAACGCACTTTCGTCGTGATTCTGACCGATTTGGTTGATAAAGACAGCTCCAAAGAACTTCTGAATTCGCTCAAACTTCTGCGCCCACGCCATCTGCCCTTAGTCGTCACCATCGGCGACCGCGATTTGAACGCGACGGTCAGCCGGATTCCGAAAGAACTAAAAGAAGTCTTCGTCCAATCGGCAGCCGAAGAAATCATCCACCAGCGCGAAGCGGCTTTAAGAATGGTCGAATCTTTGGGCGGGCTGGCGCTCGACGTAACGACCAATTCTCTCGCGCCGCGTCTTCTGGAAACTTATCTGCGCGTCAAAGAACGCGGACTGCTTTAATTAAATTTTTCTTGACTTACAGAAAACAAGAGAGTATAAAAGGCTGCATCGCCGGATAGTTAGATTAAAATCAGCAACAAGAGGAGGAGGCTCGATGATGATAGCCAAACGGATTGCCGTCGTAATCGGTGTTGCGGCTCTGGCTCTTTTGTGGTGCGGCACTAATGCTGCGGCTCAGACCGGCACTATTTCGGAACTTCTGGTTTGCCGCGACATCGGCAACAAGCAAGGCGCGGGGTCTTTAACGTGTATCGGCGAGGGCGGTCACGATTTAGGCAAAGGCGGACGCAGTTTCAGAAGCGGCGACCAGATATTTATTCTCGTTCGCTTCGTCAATCTGCCTGTGGGCACGCATCAGGTGACGGTAAGTTATCGAAAGCGCGGTTCAAACGGGAAGTATGAAAGCTTCAGCAATAGCACCAAAACAATGTCAATGAAGAACCAAACCCGGAACTGGTCATATTGGTTTCCCGCGCACTTTAAGGACGTAAATCAATACGAGGTAATTGTCGGAACGAAATTCCCGAATGCTATGATTCGACGCCACAAAAATTACTGTGTCGGTTGCCCCGGAGAATAGCGCCGCCTTTTAAGAATCTTTCTTCAATGTAAGTTTTGCGAGCGCCCGCCCGGCACGAGTTAATTTGAGCATTAAGTAACCACATTTCGCCAGCTTCTGCCGTCGTGCGCGAGTAGTTCGTCGGCTTCTTTCGGTCCCCAGGTTCCGGCTTGGTAATTCGGGAAAGTGCGCGCCGGGATGGCGTGCCAGACGTCGAGGACGGGCGAGACGATTTGCCAGCTTGCCTCGACCATATCGGCGCGTTGAAAAAGGGTCGCGTCGCCGATCATACAGTCGAACAAAAGGCGTTCGTAGCCGGTGCTGCCGGTTTCGCCGAAGTGTTCGAGGTAATTGAAATCCATATCGACAGCGCCCATATTAACGACCGGACCGGGAATTTTCGCGCCGAAATGCAGGGTTATGCCTTCGTCCGGCTGGATATGCAGGACGATGCGGTTCGTCGTCAGGCGCTCAATCGAAGTGTCCCGGAAAAGGATGAACGGCGCTTTTTTAAATTGAATGACGATGTCGGAATGTTTGGCGGGCAGGCGTTTGCCGGTGCGGACGTAGAACGGCACGTCAGCCCAGCGCCAGTTGTCAATCGAGATTTTCAGCGCGGCGTAGGTTTCGGTGTTCGATTCGGGCGCGACGTTCGGCTCGCTCCGGTAAGCAGCGACTTTTTTCTCGTTCAGCTCGCCCGAGTCGTATTGCCCGCGGACGGCTTTGCGCAAAACGTCTTCTTCGGTGAAAGGCTGAATCGCCTGCAAAATTTTCGCCTGCTCGTCGCGCACGGCGTCGGCTTCAAACGAAACGGGCGGCTCCATCGCCGTCAAAGTGATGAGCTGAAAAATGTGATTCGGAACCATATCGCGCAGCGCGCCAGCCGTTTCGTAATAGTTTCCGCGCCCTTCGACGCCGAGCTGTTCGGCGACCGTAATCTGCACGTGGTCGATATAGTTGCGATTCCAGATCGGCTCGAAAATGCTGTTGCCGAAACGAAAAACCAGAATATTCTGGACGGTTTCCTTGCCCAGATAATGGTCGATGCGATAAATCTGCCGCTCGTCGAGGATTTTTAAAAGCTCGGCGTTTAAGGTTTTCGCTGATTCGAGGTCGTGCCCGAAAGGTTTTTCGTAAATAAAGCGTCGCCAGTGTCCGTTTTTTTCGGCGGCTAGACCGTTTTTATGAATTTTCCCGGTGACGTTGGCGAAAAGCGACGGCGGCGTGGCGAGATAATAAAAAAAGTTTTCGGGAATCTGATGACTTTTGCAGACATCCGCCAGCAAATCCTTTAAATCCTTGAACAGTTTTTTGTCGTCGTCAAAATCGCCGCCCGTGTAATAGGTTCTTTCATTAAACCATTTGAGCAGGTTTTTATCCGGCGAGTCGCCGACGAATTCCTGCAATTCGCCGATGATTTTTTTCCGAAAATCGTCGCTCAGCATTTCCTGTCGCCCGACGCCGACAATGGCAAAGCTTTCCGGCAGATAGCCGTCTTTCGCCAGATTGTAAAGCGCCGGAAAAAGCTTGCGTTTCGTCAAATCGCCGGTCGCGCCGAAGATTATCATCACGCACGGCGCGGAATGCTGTTCGGCAGGATTTTTTTCGCTCGCTCGCTCGGTTTTTGTCATTCTTAGTCCTTTTCAGAAATTTTTAACGCAAAGCAAATCAAGTAAAAAGCAGAAAGGCAAAAGTGAAAATAAGATGTAGACGGATAATATTCGGTTTTAGTTTTCAGTTTTTACTTTTGCCTTTTTACTTTTTACTTTTGCCTTAAACTCTCTCTGTCTGTCTCTGTGTGTTAAATCTTCTCTTCCTTGTCGCGTCCGACCAGAAACAGGTATGAATACATCGCAATGCCGGTTAAAATTCCGGTGCCGAATTTGACCCATGCCGGAAGCCGGGACGGCGAGAGAAAGCCTTCGATAATTCCGGCGACGAACAGCAGACACGCGCAGCCGATTGCCAGGCGCGCCGCTTCCATCCCGTTTTTCTTTAAAGCCTCCGCGCGCGATAAATCTCCCGGATTAATCATCGCATAACCGATAAGCATCCCGGCGCCGCCGGCGATGAAAATGCAGGAAAGCTCAATCACGCCGTGCCCGACCATAAAGGTCACCAGCGCATTGCCGAAAGCCGGATTTATCGCGTAGCAAACGCCCAGAACGCCGCCGATATGAAGCCCGTTGTAGATTAAAACATAAAGCGTGCCGATGCCGAAAAACGCGCCCAAAGCGAAAGCCCGGATGGCAACCAGAATATTGTTGGTCAAAATTTCGCTCGCCTCGATTTGATTGGCGGCGTTTATTCTCTCCCACCAGCGGTGGTCCGATTGCGCGGCGTAGCGCAGCGAGCCTAAGCCGAGCTCGTCGGCGAAAGTCAAATCGTAATAACACAAAAGAAAAGACGCGACGGCGAAAATCGTAAAAGCGGCGAAAGCCAGCGCCGTATAGCGCCAGGTGCGCCGAAACGCCTGCGGAAAATCACGTGCGAAAAACTGCCAGACCAGATTTGCGCCCTTCGCGTCGGCGCGATAAATCCTGCCGTGCGCGCGAATGACGAGACTGTTCAGGTAATTAACCAGTTTCGGGTCGCGCGATTCGGCGCGGGCAATCGCCAAATCCGAAGCGGCGCGCCGGTAAAGCTCGCCCAGCTCGCGCACCTGCGCGCGCGGCAAACCGCGCAAAGGCGAAGTTTCCAGAATTTCCAGCAAGCCTTCCAGTTTCTGCCAGTTGTTTTTGCGTTCGTCGATAAAGCGGCTCATTTTGATTTTGATTTTAAATTTTAGATTCCGGATTGGCAATTGAAAATTTGAATATCGGCGGATTTAAGATAATCTAAAAACAATATTTTATGTCGGAAGAAGCGAAAAAATTTCACGAAGAAGAGGAAATCGGAAAAACTTACGATTTGCGCGTCATTCGCCGCCTGATGCGTTATCTGAAGCCGTACTGGCACATTGCGGTCGTCGCGCTGGTTTTGACGCTTTTGAGCAATATTCTGCTGAGTCTTCAGCCGCGTTTTACGCAATCCGCCGTTGACGATTTTATCGTGCCGAAGCAGGCGGACGGCATCTGGCTGTTTGCTTTCGCCTTTTTCGGTTTGTTTCTTTTCCGGTTTATTTTCAGCTATTTTCAGGAAATTCTGGTCAACAATGTCGGTCAGCGCGTGATGTTCGATTTGCGCACCGAAATTTTTACCAAATTGCAGCATCAGGAAGTCGCTTATTACGACAAACATCCGGTCGGGCGTATCATCACGCGCATCACGTCGGACGTCGACGCGCTGAACGAGCTTTTCACTTCCGGCGTGATTGATGTGCTGGGCGATTTGGTGATTATTTTCGCCATCGTCGGCGTGATGTTCTGGATGGATTGGCGGCTGGCGCTGGTGACTCTCGTTACCGTTCCGCTTCTTTTTACGGCGACCAACTGGTTTCGCAAACACGCGCGGCGCGGATTCGACCGCGTGCGCACCCGAACGGCAAAGCTCAACGCATTTTTGCAGGAACATATTTCCGGCGCGCAGACCGTCCAGCTTTTCAACGCGGAATCGAAGGTGCAAAAACGGTTTCACGACATCAACGACGATTATCGCAACGCGAATATCGAGACGATTTATTACTACGCGATTTTTTATCCGCTGGTGGATTTTATCAGCGCGGTCGGCATCGCGGCGGTGATTTTCGCTTTCGGCTATCAATCCTTGTCGATTATCGGGGCGGGCGGCGAACCGCTGACCATCGGCGTGCTGGCGGCTTTTATACAATATTCGGGAATGCTGTTTCAGCCGATTCGCGACCTTTCCGATAAATTCAACATCTTTCAATCGGCGATTGTCGCCTCGCATCGAATTTTTATTTTGTTCGATTTGCCGGTTCAAATCGAAACGCCCGAAAAGCCGAAAAAATCGGGCAAAGCCGTCGGCGATATCGAGTTTCAAAACGTCTGGTTCGCTTATAAAAAAGAAGATTGGGTTTTAAAGGACGTTTCCTTTACGGTCAAAGCGGGCGAATCTATCGCGCTGGTCGGCGCGACCGGTTCGGGCAAAACGACCGTCACGAATCTTCTGATGCGTTTTTACGATGTGCAGAAAGGCAGAATTCTGCTGGACGGCGTGGATTTGCGCGATTGGGATTTGCAGTCCTTACGCGAAAATTTCGCGGTCGTTTTGCAGGACGTTTTTCTTTTCAGCGGCACGATTGAAGACAATATCCGGCTCGGGAAAAAAGAAATCACCGACGAGCGAACCGTCTGGGCGACGCGCGAAGTCCACGCGGCGGAATTTGTCGAACGGCTGGAAAACGGCTATAAAACCGAACTCAAAGAACGCGGCGCGGGGCT
The DNA here is from genome assembly GCA_036388635.1 of Pyrinomonadaceae bacterium. Lineage (GTDB taxonomy): Bacteria > Acidobacteriota > Blastocatellia > Pyrinomonadales > Pyrinomonadaceae > JALZHR01. The sequence continues at coordinate 5,828 of DASVRL010000095.1, read as the reverse complement.
TTCGGTCGGGCAGAAACAATTAATCAGCTTTGCGCGCGCGCTGGCTTTCGACCCGAAAATTCTCGTGCTGGATGAAGCGACCAGCTCGATTGACACGGAAACCGAGCAGTTGATTCAAGCTGCGGTCGAGCGCGTGATGCGCGAGCGCACGTCGTTTGTCGTCGCGCACCGCCTTTCGACGATTCAAAACTGCAACCGCATTTTAGTTTTTCATCACGGCGAATTGCGCGAAAGCGGGACGCATCACGAGCTGCTCGCCGTGCGCGGTCTTTACTGGCGGCTTTATCAACTGCAATACGCCGACCGGACGCTGGAAACGCCCGGCTTGGCGAATCCGGCTTTGAGCCAAACGTAGATTGCTATGATAAATTGCAAATTTCGTTTATAATTTTCGTCATAGTTTCTGCAAAATGTCACCTGAAACAAATCAAACCGAAGAACTGCTGAATCAGTGCGAGCCTGTTATCGAAGAAGTTTTCGCGCGCTGCGCGGAAAACGCGCCGAATTTCGGCGTCCGGCTCGAATGCTTTAAGGAATCGCTGAAGAAAACCGCCCGCAAATATCTTTTCGCCGCCGACGCCAATCAGCCGACGGTCGAAGAAGTCGGCGCCTTTTTCCGCGAAATTCAAGCCGCCGATTTATTTATGGCGATTGCCTGCGCCAACGGCAGCGAGCGCGCCTGGTGGGAATTCGACCAGCAGCATCGCGCTTATCTGGAACGCGTCGCGCGCCATCTGGCAAGCTCGGAAATGAACGCGCAGGAAGTCATCGACACGGTTTACGTCGAGCTTTACGGAACGCGCGTCGTCGACGGCGAAAGAGTTTCAAAATTTGCGACTTACAGCGGGCGCGGAAGCTTAAGAGGCTGGCTGCGAACGGTCGTCTGGCACTCGCTGGTCGATCTTCACCGGACAAGTCACGACGAAGTTTCGCTCGACGAAATGACGGAAAAGGTCGGCGAAGGCTACGCGCATTCGACTTTTGCCGAACCCTCGCGTGGCGGCGAAACGGAAATGCTCGACCATCTGACGCGCGAGCGTTACCGCAAGGCGACGGTTTCGGCGATTGAAAATGCTTTTGCGACGCTCGATGCGCACGAGAAACTGCTGCTGCTTTATTATCACGTCGAAAATTTAAAGCTGCGCGAGATTGCGCGCCTGGTCGAAGTTCCGACTTCGCCGCTCAGGTTTTGGTTTCAGAGAAAATCCGACAAGCGCGAACAGAATCCGGCGACGCGGATTCACGAATCGACCATTATGCGCTGGCTGGAAAAAACTTACGCGAAAATCTTAAAGCTTTTTCGCGACGAGCTCGGCTCGACGCTCAGTTTGAAAAGCGAGGAAATCGAACTTTGTATGAAAATCGCGACGCAGGATTTGGCAAGTCCGAATTTGTACCGGAATTTAATGACAACCGAAACGCCGAATATCGGCGTCTAAATTAATCGATTTAGCCTTTGAAAGATAAATTTACGCAAATGTAACAATAATTTGCGTCTATCTGTCGGGAGGCTGGAAAATTATGATAAACAAGGGGAAAACGACAACGACAACAGAAGATTTAATGATTCAGGGATTACTCGGCAATTATTTACGATTTCGCTCAGCAAACCAGAATTTAAATGATGTTAAACATTTGGATGACGATTCACTAAGCGCCTTTGTCGAAGGTAATTTAAGCGAGCGCGAATCGACGCCGATTCTCAGTCATCTGGTTGACTGCTCGTTTTGCCGACATGTGACGGCGGAATTGGTCAGACTCGATTTTGCATTTGCCGGTGAAGAAACGCCGATGCCGGTCGCGGAAAACGCGCCAACCAGCGTTTCGGATGTTTTGAATAATCTTCTTTCACGCATTTTCGGAACTTCCGACAGCAGCGCGGTGCTCGCTCACCAGCAGCCGGAAGAAAAAGAAGAAGCTGAGGAAGACGAGAAGAAATCCTAGATTTTCTTTAAATTGAAAAAGATTAGCCGCCGGCTCTTTACAAAGCCGGCGGCTAATCTTTTTTACAAATTCACTCATTTATTGCGCAAAATATCTCGGCGATTCACTTTAAGCCTATAATTTCCGCCACCGTAGAGTTATAATTCAAGGAAACCTTCTAATTTTTATTTGCGAGGTTAGCAAATCTACGTGACAGGAAACATTGAAACTTGTTTGCCGAAAATCCGGCAGCTTTCAGTCGAAAAAGTGGCGGCAGCGAATCTGCCGACACAAATCGGCGATTTTAAAATTGTCGGTTATCGCTCGCTGTCCAGCTCCGAAGAATTTGTCGTGCTGGTCAAAGGCGAAATGAATGCGGACGTCCCGACACTCGTGCGAATTCATTCGCAATGCCTGACGGGCGACGTTTTCGGCTCAATCAAATGCGATTGCGGTCCGCAGCTGCACCGGGCGATGGAAATGATCGAAACCGAAGGTCGCGGCGCGCTCGTCTACCAGCAGCAGGAAGGTCGCGGCATCGGTATTATCAACAAGATTCGCGCTTACGCGCTACAGGACGAAGGCGCCGACACGGTCGAAGCCAACGAAAAACTCGGATTTGCGGTCGATGCGCGCGAGTATCAGCAATGCGCGGAGATTCTTTTCGATTTGGGGCTTTGTAAAGTGCGTGTGATGTCAAACAATCCGGATAAAATTCGCGCTTTGGAAGAAGCCGGGCTCCAGGTTCTGGAACGCGTCCCGATTGAAGTGGAATCGGAAGAGCCGGCGGCGCATTATCTGAAAGTTAAAAGAGAAAAACTGGGACATCTATTGAATGTCGACGAATAAACAAAGACGTCGATAACCGTCAAATTAAGCAGTGAAACTTGAGCCGAAGTAATAAAGGAGAGTAGTAATGAAAATGCAAAATTTACTCGCAGCACGTCGCAGAGTATTTTTATTTATCAGCTTAACGGTGCTGATTCCGGTCTTTTCCAGTAATATTTACGCGCAGTTCGGAAACTCGATCAGCGGGCATATTTTCGGCGTTCAGCGCGAGCCTTTAGGCGATATCAATGTCGAATTGCTCGACACCTATTCTCGCTTTATCGCGCGCGCGAGAACTAACGGCTCCGGTCGCTATGTATTTTCGGGACTCGGTTCAGGACGCTTTGTCATCCGTGTTCTTTCCTCCGGCACGGACTATGAAGAACAGGAACAGGAAGTCGAGATTGTTAATTTCGCCGTTCGCTCATCAAACGGCGATACGAGACCATCCGGTTTCAGCAATGAACAGAAGGATTTCTATCTGCGCCCGCGCAAAAGAGGCGAATTGGGAATAACCGGCACGATATTCGCGCAGGACGTTCCCGAAAATGCCAAAAAACTTTATGAAAAAGGCGTCGCGGAATTAGATGATAAGAAAGAAAAGGAAGGTTTGGGTAACCTGAAATCGGCGATTGAAGCTTTCCCGAAATATTACGCCGCCCTTGAAAGACTGGGAACGGAATACGTCCGGCTCGGACATTTCGAAGCCGCTGAAATTCTTCTGACTTTAGCGGTCGACGTCAACCCGCGCGGCTACAAGAGCTGGTACGGGCTCGCCTACTCGCTTTATTCGCTGAAAAAAATCACTCCAGCCAGCGCCGCGATTCAAAAGGCGCTTGAGATGAATCAGTATTCGCCGGAAGCTTTTTTATTATCGGGCGTTTTAAAGAGACAAAATAAGCAATTCGACGAAGCGGAAAAGCAATTGGTTAAGGCTAAAGAATTGTCCAAAGGAACGATGCCGCTGATCAACTGGCATCTCGCCCTGCTCTACGGCTATGATTTAAAACGTTATCGTGATGCCGCGCGCGAGCTGAAGCTTTTTCTCAAAGCCCAGCCTGATACTAAGGATAGTGAAAAGATTAAAGCTCTTATCAAAGAATTCGAGGACAAGGCACAAACGGCTGGTTAGCTTGTAAAAGCAAACCGAAACCCGATACTTTTCGCGGCTCCGTAAAATAATTAAGGGAATTGCCTGAATAATTGTAATACAGGCAATTCCCTTAATTATTTCAACAGTATTTCATAAAAGCCTATCTGAGCTTGGATGCGAGATTAATCGGCAAAGAAGAGTTTTCCATCTTTCAATGTATTTCCCCGAATAGTTTGAATCGAAAATAGCGCTTTCGCTAATTGTTCGGCAGGAAACTTTGCTAGATTGCTTTGCAGAAAAATTAAGAAAAGCAGGAAAAATCAGGGTCGCTAATTGTAGATTGTAAATTAGTAATTATAAATTGTTTGACCAAACATATCAGACATCAGTTTAGAATTTACAATTTACAATTTTCCCGCTCTTTATTTTTGGGCAGAGCCGGTTCGATATCCTTCTTTCCTGCTTTTCTCTTTCGATAAATCGCCGCCGGATAAAAAAAAACCCTCCTGAATTCAGGAGGGTTTTTCAATGTAACGAAAAGTTACTCAGTTTTTAGAACAGCAGACGGAAACCGAAACGGAATTCGCGCGGTCCCTGAACTGAAGTAGGTAAGTTGAAAAGCGGCGCCTTCTGACTGGTAATAGCATTAGCAGTTCCAGCACCGAGCGTATTACCCGTGCCAGCCAGACCGAGCAGAATCGGCGCTCCGTTTCTCTGGAAACGTCCGAGAGCCAATTGATACGCGTTCGGCAGGTCAGCTTCAGCTGCCGTAATAAGACCGAGCAGCGGATTGGTAATATCATAATCCGTCAAGTCAATCAGGTTATCACGGTTTAAAACGTTTGCCTGGTTGAACACGTTGAGAATATCAATTTCACCAACCAAGGTGAAACGATTATCGCGTCCGAAACGATAGCGGTGACGGATTGCAAAGTCAGTATTGGTATACAGCTCTGTACGACCCGCGTCGCCGCGTTCGGTTAAAATAATCGTGTCGATACCCAACACATCGACCGTGGTGGTTATCGGCGTACCGCTCTGAGCAGTGGTGAAAACCTGGAATTCGGTCGTCTGATTGCTTCCGAAACCAAATCTGTCATTCCAATCCAAGCTGTAAGCACCGGCAAACTTCAGGACGTGCGGACGGTCGGTCGACAATAAACCATTATCCGGTCCACCCTTAACCGTAAATCCGGCATGCGGCAAGTCGAAGTAGCGGTTAACGTTCGGGCTTAAACGTCCATCTTCATCCGAGCTAGCCAAGCCGGAGTAGTTTCCTTCCAGACGGCTATAGGTATAGTTCAGGTTGAAGTAGTAATTGTTGGCAAAACGCTTGTCGAGTCGGAACTCTAAAGCGCGATACAAACGCTGCGGGACTGCCGGAAGCAGACCTTGTGCCGCGAGAAGCTGACCGTGCAGTCCGGTTCCCGGATTACCGATAACGTAGGATTCGCTGCCGCCCGGAGTAATGAAACCGGCATCTTCAACAGTTCTGTCAACGTTTTTACGCGTAAAGCGGCTGCTGAAAACAAAGTCTCTTCCTAAATCGCGCTCAAAGGTAAGCGTTATCTCACTTTGACGGAACGCCTTCATATCAGGATCGATACCACCAAAGGCGTTGATATCCAGACCTGAGTTGGAAGGAACACGATAGTCGAGATCGCAGCGAACGCGTCCGTAAATCGGAGTCGTCGGCGCAGTGGCTCCGGTCGGGCAGTTTCCGCCGATGATCGGGGTTCCGCCGCCGAGAATATCTTCCGGAGTATCGTAGTTCGACAGATTAGTTCCCGGAAGGATTTCAAAGAAGAACTGGTGATAGAAAGCACCACCGAAAGAACCGCGGGGCAGTTCATATTTGAAACGGTCGTAGAACCAGCCGTAGAAGCCGGTGATTTTCGTTTTGCCGTCGCCGGTCAAATCATAGGCAACACCGATACGCGGTGCAATCTTGTCCATGAAATTGAATTTCAAGCCCGGTCTTCCT
>DASVRL010000094.1:0-5589 GCA_036388635.1 Pyrinomonadaceae bacterium | reverse complement strand
GCCGAGACTCTAAATAAATTTATTCCGAAAAAATTGGGAGCCGACAATCTCGCCGTGACTTTAATCGATTTGCGCGACGCGAAAAACCTGAAAATGGCAAACTTTCGCGGCGACGCGAAAATCTATCCGGCGAGCGTCGTCAAAATGTTTTATCTGGTCGCCGTTCATCAATGGCTGAAGGACGGAAAATTGAAAGACACGCCGGAACTGCGCCGCGCGCTGAAAGATATGATTGTCGATTCGTCAAACGACGCGACGCATCAAATCGTCGATGTTCTGACCGACGCGACCGGCGGCGGCGAGCTTTCTCCGGCGGAATTGAAAATCTGGTCAAATAAACGCGAATCGGTCAATCGCTATTTTAAATCGCTGGCTTACGCCGACATCAACGTCGTGCAAAAAACCTATTGCGAAGACCTCTACGGGCGCGAGCGCCAATTCTGGAACGGCGGCAAAAATCGCAATATGCTGACGACCAATGCGACCGCGCGCCTGCTCGCCGAAATCGCTCTGGGAAAAGCCGTCTCGCCCGCAGCGTCCGCGCAAATGCTCGAATTATTGAAACGCAACCCCTATAAAGAGGACAAGGATTTGGACAATCAGGATCTGGGCTTTACGGGCATCGCGCTGAAAAACATCGGCAACGTAAATCTCTGGTCGAAAGCCGGCTGGACGAGCAACTCGCGACACGACGCCGCTTACGTCGAAACGCCCGGCGGTCAGAAATTCGTGCTCGTCATTTTCACCGAAAAATTTGCCAACGAGCGCGAGATTATTCCCGACATCGCCGCGAAGATTTTGCGGGAATTACGCGAAAAAAATTATACTCAATGAAAAATCTTACGACATTTATAAAATATTCGGCGCTCGTTTCGTTTTCGCTTTTGCTTTTCGCCTGCGCCGATTCGCCAAAGCAGACGGCTGCCGGCGAATCGAAAAACGAAACGAAAAACAAAGCCCCGGACCGGCAGGCGATTCGCGTTTCCGCGCCGGACGCGGATTCCGCCGAACCGGCAATCGCCGCCGCGCCGGACGGCGGCGTTTACGTCGTTTGGGTCGAGCACGGCGCGGGCAGAGCCGCCGATGTCTATTTTCAAAAATTCGACGGTGAAGCGAAAGCAAGCGGCGAAAAGGCGCGCATCAATCAGCAAGCCGGAGAGGCGACGGCGTGGCGCGGCGACCCGCCGACAATCGTCGTCGGCGCGGGCGGCGAAATTTATGTCGGCTGGACGGCGAGCGTGAAAATCGCAAAGGCGAGCGGCACGAATTTATACGTTTCCGTTTCGCGCGACGGCGGAAAATCTTTCGCCGCGCCCGTCAAAGTCAACGACGATTCCGCGCCGGCGTCGCACGGAATGCATTCGCTCGCGGCGGACAAAAGCGGAAAAATCTACGCCGCGTGGCTGGACGAGCGAAATATAAAAAACGCGTCTCACGTCGAAAACACATCCGAATTTTCGACCGGGTTTCAATACATCAAAGCGAATCACACGCCGACGCCGGAAGTTAAAAAGGCGCCGGAAGCGGAAGAAACCGAGCCGAACAGCGAGATTTTTTATGCCGTTTCCAAAGACGGCGCGAAAACGTTTTCGCCGAATAAAAAAATATCGAGTGAAGTCTGCCCGTGCTGCAAAACTTCGCTGATCACCGACGGCGACGGCAAAGTTTACATTAGTTGGCGACAGGTTTTGGAAGGCGATTTCCGTCATATCGCCGTCGCGTCAACGCTTGACGGCGGCGAAAGTTTTTCCGCTCCGGCGATTGTCAGCGACGACCGGTGGCAGATTACGGCTTGCCCGGTTTCGGGCGCGTCGATGGCGATTGCCGAAACCGGCGCGCTGAAAGTCGTGTGGTTTACGGCGGGCGCCGCCGGAAAGCCCGGACTTTACACGGCTGAATCGACGGACGGCGGAAAATCTTTCTCTGCCCGAAGATTGATAAACGAAAGCACGGCTTCCGGCAATCCTTTATTTCTCGCGCGCGAAAACGCCGCCGCAGTCGTCTGGGAATCCGCCGGCAAATTGTTTCGTGCAAAAATCGAGGCGAATCAGATTGGTGAAGCCGAAGAAATAAACGACGGCGCAGTACCTGCCGCCGCTTTTTCCGGAAGCAAGATTTTTATCGGTTTCAGCCGCAAAGAAGGCGACAGGCGCGGCGTCTGGCTGACTGTTTTCAACGATTTTCAATTGTAAAGCCGAATAATTTTCGTATCATCTCCGGGCGGTCAGTTGCTAAAGTGAGAAAAAAGAATTTCCTGCTTGAGCCGCAATCGCCCGGAGAAAATTCAATTATTTCGGCATCTAATTTATCCTTAACGCGCATAGGAGATTTGAATGAAAAGATTTTTGCTGGTGAATTTAGCTTTATCGCTGACGCTCGTTTTCGGCGCGGTTTCGACGAGCGCCAAGCCGAAGAAAATAAAAACCGTCCGCGTCAATATCAGTCAGGAAGGTTATTCGCCCGGTTCGGTTTCCGTCAAAAAAGGCGAAACCGTCCGGCTCGTTTTTTATCGCGCCGACGCCAATAACTGCGGCGAGGAACTGGTTTTTCCGGCTCTCAATATAAAACGCCGGATTCCTGTCAGGAAACGAGTTGTCGTCACGCTCACGCCAAGACGCGCGGGCGAAATCGCATTTGCCTGCGGAATGGATATGTATCGCGGAAAAATACTCGTGACGAATTGAGCGCTTTAAGCTAAAATTTTCTTAAAACCATTCCAAGTTTAAAAGGTAAAAAATGAAAAATATTAAACTCGCACTTTTCGCAGTCGTTTTCGTTCTGGCGAATTCGGCGTTGTCTTTCGCCCAGAACGTCTATCAAAAACCGCCGAAGGAAATTATGGACGTGCTCGGCGCGCCGACTTCTCCTTTGACTTCAATCAGCCCGGCGAAAGACAAAATCGCCCTGCTCGAACCTCTCCGCTATCCGCCGGTTTCGGAACTCGCGCAGCCGATGCTGAGGCTCGCCGGACTGCGGATTAATCCGAATACGACCGGGCAGCATCGCCAGCAGTATTATGTCAAAGTGACGCTGAAAAATGTCGCTGACGGGCGGGAAACGCCGGTCGCCTTGCCCGCCGGCGCGCAGATCATCTCGCCGAGCTGGAGCGCGGACGGCAGATATCTCGCCGCCGGAAACGTGACCCCGACCGGCATCGACCTTTGGATTATCGAAACCGCGACGGCGAAAGCCAGAATGGTCAATAATTTAAAAGTCAATACGGCTTTCGGCTCGTGGCAGTGGATGCCCGACCAGAAAACTCTGCTGGTGAACGCCGTTCCGAAAAATCGCGGCGCGACGCCGAATTACCAGAACCAGACGCCCAGCGGTCCGAACATTCAGGAAGGCGCCGGACGCGGCGGCGCGGTGCAGACGTTTCAGGATTTGCTGCGCTCGCCGATTGACGAAACTTTGTTTGATTATTACGCCGCTTCGCAGATTGTGACGGTTAATGCGGGCGACGCCAAAACCGGCGCGGAAATCGGTCAGCCCGCGATTTTTGAAACCGTTTCGCCTTCGCCCGACGGTAAAAACATTTTGGTGGCGCGCATCCAGAAACCTTATTCGTATCTTTACCCGTATTTTCGCTTTCCGAAAGAAGTCGAAATTTGGGACGCGCAGGGCAAAATGATTTACAAATTGGCGAGCGTTCCTTTGCAGGATAAAATTCCCGTGCAGGGCGTGCAAATCGAGCCGCGCGGCTACGGCTGGATTCCGACCGAAGCGGCGACTTTGATGTGGGCGGAAGCCCTGGACAACGGCGACCCGCGCACGAAAATCACGCCGCGCGATAAAGTGATGAAAATCGCCGCGCCGTTTACCGCGCAGCCCGAAGAAGTCGTGCGCACCGAGCAGCGTTATCAGGGCAGAAATTTCGGCGAAACGGCGGGAATGATGTTCGTCTACGACTATAATCGCGACACGCAGCGGCGGCGGATTTTCATGCTCGATTACCGTGCGAAATCGACGCCGAAGCTCATCTTGGATTTGAACATCAACGACCGCTACAACGACATCGGAAGTTTTGTCCCCAAGCGCCTGCCGAACGGTTACAGTGTCGTACAGCAAAACGGCGATTACGTTTTCCTGACGGCGGAGGGCGCCACCCCGGAAGGCGACCGACCGTTTTTGCGCCGCTTTAATCTGCAAACCCTGAAAGCCGAAGATGTTTTCCGTTCCGGAGGCGATAATTACGAAACCTTCGTCGCTTTTGCCGACGATAAGGCGATGAATTTCTTTACGCGCAAGGAATCAATCGCCGTTCCGCCGAATCTGTTTATCAATTATCGCTGCGAGCCGAAAGAAACCTGTCTGCCGCCGCAGCCGAAACAGATTACCAATTTCAGCGACCCGACGCCGCAATTGCGCGGCATTAAAAAACAATTGGTGAAATACAAACGTGCCGACGGCGTCGATTTGTCGTTCACGCTTTATCTGCCGCCGAATTACAAGGAAGGCACGCGCCTGCCGACCGTCGTCTGGGCGTATCCGCTCGAATTTACCGACGCTTCGACCGCCGGGCAGATCAGCGGCTCGACCAATCGTTTTACGCAGCCCAACGGAACCTCGCATCTTTTCTTTCTGCTTCAGGGCTATGCGGTGCTGGACGAGGCGACGATGCCGGTCGTCGGCAATCCCGAAACCGTCAACGACACGTTTCTCCAGCAAATCGTCGATTCGGCGCGAGCGGCGATTGATAAAGGCGTCGAGATGGGCGTCGTCGACCCGGAAAGAGTTGGCGTCGGCGGTCACTCTTACGGCGCGTTTATGACGGCGAATCTGCTGGCTCATTCGGATTTGTTCCGCGCCGGAATCGCGCGTTCGGGCGCGTATAACCGCACGTTGACGCCGTTCGGCTTTCAGGGCGAACGCCGCACTTTCTGGGAAGCAACCGACCTTTACACGAAAATTTCGCCGTTCTTTTTCGCGCACAAAATCAACGAGCCGATTCTTCTGATTCACGGCGAAGCCGACAACAATCAGGGCACTTTCCCGATTCAATCCGAGCGGCTCTACGCGGCGATTCGCGGCAACGGCGGAACGAGCCGGCTGGTGATGCTGCCGCTCGAATCGCACGGCTATTCGGCAAAGGAATCGACTGAGCACACGCTCTGGGAAATGATTAACTGGTTCGACAAATACGTGAAAAACGCCCCGCCGCGCAGGCAGACGGCGACAAAAGAATAAGAAAGTAACAAGGCAAAAAGGCAAAAGGCAAAAGTGAAAATCAAATTACTTTTGCCTTTTGCCTTGTTACTTAATAATTTCGGCGTCTCTGAGGTAAATAATCATCGCTCCGGATAATCAATGAAATTTCTCGCCTTTCGATAACATCTCTAAAATCTGTTTCATTCGTTTTTCCCGCGTCTCCGGTTTCTTTGCCGTTTGCAGGCGGAAGGTGATTGAGTAAAGATTTGTCTTGTTGAGCGTTTCGAAAAAAGCTTTGGCTTTGGAATCGTTTTCCAATTCTTTTAGAAAATCTTCGGGAACGGTCATATTTTTATGAGAATCGTAGGCGCGCTGCCAGCGACCGTCCCGCTTTGCCGCTTCGATTTCTTTCATTCCGGCGGCTTTCATCTTTCCGGCTTT
>DASVRL010000093.1:0-4406 GCA_036388635.1 Pyrinomonadaceae bacterium | reverse complement strand
GTCGAGCTTCTTTTTGCCGCGCGTCATCTGCGTAATTTCCGCGATGTTTTTGCCGTTAAATTCCGGGTTCGGAGCGTAAGAAGCGACGTATGCGAAGCTGTAATCCTTAAAATCTTTTTTCTTCAGCTCTTCCTTCATCTCCTTGACGATTTTTTCGCGCGTCGCCGCGTCAGCCAGACGTTTTTTGCCTTCCGCCAGCCCGCCCGCGACCGCCCAGGTCGGCATCCGCGCCGTGAGCGAAGTCGAAGAAGCCGTGTAAACATACTGGTCGACCGTAACGCTCAAACCACGCTGGCGCGCCGATTTTACCAAGCCGATGGTCGTCGGCGTGTTGCCCCAGAGCGCGCGGCTGGAAATTTTAAAATGCGAGATTTCGACCGGCATATTCGCCTGCTCGCCGATATTGATGGCTTCTTCGATGGCTTTGACGACTTCGGTTCCTTCGTCGCGGATGTGGCTGCTGTAAATTCCGCCGTAGCGCGAGGCGACTTTTGCCAGCCCGACCACTTCGTCGGTTTTCGCAAACGTGCCGGGCAGATAAATCAAGCCGGTCGAAAGACCGACCGCGCCGTCTTTCATCGCCCGTTCGACCATCTGCTCCATTTTCGACTGTTCTTCGGCGGTCGGCGCACGATTATCCAAACCCATCACTTTGGCGCGCACCGAATTGTGACCGATGAGCGCGGCGAGATTGACGGCGAGCGGCTTCTCCTTCATCTGTCCGAGGAATTCTTTGATGTCGGTCGCCGAGCCGCCGCAGTTTCCCGTGACCAGCGAGGTCACGCCCATCCGCACAAAATTTTCCGCGTTCGGATTAGTGTAAATGTCTTCGACGTGCGTGTGAACGTCGATAAATCCGGGCGCGACGATTTTGTTTTGGGCGTCAATCGTTTCTTTCGCTTCATTCGGATTAATGTTTCCGACTTTGACGATTTTGCCGTTTCTGACGCCGATTGCGCCGCGAAACCACGGATTTCCCGTGCCGTCGACGATGCGCGCATTTATAATGGCTAAATCGTAGGTCGTTTCGTTAAAAGCCGCCGCTTGTTTGATTGGAAAAACCAAAAAGCTGAAAAGCAGCGCGACGGCGGTTGATATTCTTAAAATTTTCATTAATTTATAAATCCTTAATCGGTGTTTCCTTTACCGCAATAGAGGTTAAAGCCGGCGCGTTTTTCGCGCGCGAATCAAGATAAGCGACCAGCGCTTGTGAGATTTCCGCTTGTATGGCGGCGCTGCCAGAAAGCGAACAATTAAATTGACGACCCCAGAATTGCGCCTTTCTATCGGCGTTGATTAACTCGACCTGCACGCTCAAAATATCGCCGCGCCGAAAAATTTCCCCCTTCAAAACGGCGCGCACGCCCAGGACGCGACCGACGGCGTGCGGGTCTTCCGCCTCCAGTTTATTCGCGTAATAAGCAACGGTGCTTTGCGGAAGAACGCGCAAATTCGGCTGCTGCGCAAGCTGATTTATCAGGTTTGCGCTCAACTCGTCGGAAAAATATTCCAAATCGGAATCCATCGTTTCGGTTTCAAAAGGCAAAACGGCGACCGAATCAATCGGCGCGGTTTCGGCGAGAATTTCGGCGCGGTATTCGGAAACGACGATAAAACCCGGAACTGCCGCCGCAATTAATCCGAAAACGACGGCGACCGCTAAAAAAAACCTCTTGCGCCGCGCCGGTTTCGCCAGGATGATTCTTTGAGAGTTTTCATTTGTGACAGTCGCGGCGGCGGCGGTAGAACCTTCTAGGTTGCCGATTTGCGCCGTCTCATTTCCGTTTTTCGCCTGCGCGATAAAACGATAGCCGCGTTTCGGGACGGTTTCGATGTAAAGCGGTTGCCCGGCGTCGTCGCCGATCGCCCGGCGAATTTCTCTGACAATCTTGGTCAGAGCATTATCGCTGACGAAACTCTCTTTCCAGACGTTTTCGAAAAGCTCGCGTTTTTCCACCACGCGACCCGGATTTTTTAAAAGAAAAACCAGAACGTCAAAAGCCCTCGGCGTTAAAGCGACGGTTTCGCCCGCTTTTCGCAGGTGAAAATTCTCGCAATCGACTGAGACATTACCGAAGCGATAAAAATTTCCGTTTTTTTTGTTGTTTTCTGGCATTCAAACGCGGATTTCGGGCGCGAAACCGAAAAAGTCACAACAAAGTAATCTTTTCGTCATTACGCCGGATACGTCTGTGATTATAATTTAGCCACTCGTCGGAGATAAAGCCGAAAGTTTATAAATCGACGGAAAAATCGAAAAAGAAATTTTTCGGAGTGAAAGTTAAACGAAAGAAACGAATCCCCAAAAGCAAACTATATGAAAAAACTCGCCAGTTTCGCATTTCAAACCGCGATGATAGCCTGCCTGATAATTTTGAACGCTTTACCGGCGGCTGCGCAAAACATCGATTTTAAAAAATTGGAAAGCGTCGTTAATGCCGAGCTGGCGGAAACGAATACGCCGGGCGCGGCGCTCGCCGTCGTGCAGGGCGAGCGCGTCGTTTTCGCCAAAGGTTTCGGCGCGGCAAACGTCGAAACCGGCGAGCCGGTGACCGCCGAGATGCTTTTTCGCATCGGCTCGATGACGAAAACGTTTACCGCGCTGGCGCTGCTCGGTCTCGTCGAAGAAGGAAAACTCAAGCTCGAAGAGCCGCTCGGAAATTACGTCAAAGGCTTAAACCCGAAACTGGCGCAAATTACGCTGCATCAATTGCTGGCGCACACGTCAGGTCTGCGCGACGAAGGGCGACCTTACGGCGCGCACGACGAAACGGCTTTGCTCGAAACCGTTCGCGGCTGGAAAGAAGATTATCTTTTTACCGAGCCGGGCAGAATTTTTTCCTACTCCAATCTTAATTACGCTCTCGCCGGCGCGGTAATCGAAGAAACGAGCGGAAAGCCCTTTGCCGACGCGATGAGCGAGCGAGTTTATAAACCTCTAGGAATGTCGCGCGCCACGTTTCGCCCGACCGTCGCGATGACTTACCCGCTCGCGCAGGGACACAACGCGCGAGGAAATGCCAAGCCGGTCGTGGTCAGACCTTACACGGATAATGTCCCTAATTGGGCGGCGGGTTATATGTTCGCGAGCGTTAACGATTTGGCGCGGTTTGCCGTCGCTTTTCTAAACGATGGCAAACTGGACGGAAAACAGGCGATTGCGGCGAAAAATATCGTGAAAGCGTCAAGCGGCTCGGTTGATATTCCGGGTTTGGACGCCGTGAAATACGGTTACGGGCTGCGAGTCGAGGAAATTCGCGGCGTTGCGGTAGTTTCACACGGCGGCGCGATTCCGGGTTTCGGCGCGCAGATAATTATGTCGCCGCGCCACCGCGTCGCCGTTATCGTGCTGGCTAACAAAAGCGGCGCGAGATTGGATAAAACCGTCGAGACGGCTTTGGAAATGACGCTGCCGTTGAAAGTAAAGCCGGAGACGAAACCGCCAGTCTTTCTGCCGCTGACCGCGCCGCAGATGCAAAGCTACGCCGGAGTTTACCGCCACTCGCCGCGACAGTTTTTCGAGATTGCGGTGCAGGAAGGAAAGCTTTTTCTCAAAGATGAAGAAGATTTGCTCGCTCTCGAAAACATCGGTGAAAATCGTTTTTTATACAAGCGCGGAAATTCTACGGCAATGGACGATTTAACGTTTGTGACGGGCGCAGACGGCAAGCCCGAATATTTGCATATAAACGGGCGCGCATTTAGAAAAGGCAAGTGAAATGAAATAAGAGCAAATTAGTAAACAATCAGTTTATCTTCTGTAAACGATTCGCCCGCCGACAATCGTCGCGACGGGCGCGCCGGTGAATTGCCAGCCGTCAAACGGGGAATTTTTCGATTTCGATTTTGTTTCCGCGACCTTGTAAGTCCATTTTAAATCCGGGTCGAGAATCGTCACGTCGGCAATCGAGCCGGCTTTCAGAGTGCCGCGATTTTTCAAATTAAAAATCTTTGCCGGATTGGTCGAAAACATTTCGACCAATCTTGGAAGACTCAGCAAGCCCGTGTGAACGAGCTTTTCGAAAGCCAGCCCGACCGCCGTTTCCAAGCCGGTGATACCGAAGGGCGCGCGGTCGAATTCCAGATTTTTTTCGTCGGCGTGGTGCGGCGCGTGGTCGGTCGCAATCGCGTCAATCGTGCCGTCTTTGATGGCTTCGAGAATCGCTTCGAGATGTTCGGGCGAGCGCAGCGGCGGCGACATTTTCGTGTTCGTGTCGTAGCCTTCGACGGCTTCGTCGGTCAGCGAAAAATGATGAGGCGCGACTTCCGCCGTAACGTTTAAACCTTTCGCTTTCGCCTTGCGCACGGCTTCAATCGCGCCCTTGGTCGAGATGTGCGCGATGTGAATTTTCGTGCCGGTCGTTTCGGCTAAGAGAACGTCGCGCACCGCGTCTAAATCTTCGGCG
>DASVRL010000092.1:0-6048 GCA_036388635.1 Pyrinomonadaceae bacterium | reverse complement strand
TGATGGGCGAATCGATTACGCCGCAGGCAATCAGAGATATTGTCGTTTCATATGCCGAGAAATTAAAAAATGAAGGCATTGCTCCGCATGATTTAAGAAGAACATTCGCTAAATTAGCACACAAAGGCGGCTCCCCGATTGCGAAAGGTATTCCATGCACCGAGTTCTCGGCTTAACCAGCTGCGCCTACCGCAGGTTGATTTATTTTGCCGCTTTTGCACTGGCATGAGCAGCTTCCCGCATTCGCGTGAACATTTCGGCGTTTTGCAGGATAATTGTTCGCACTTCCCCGACTTGCGGTTCGACGGCAACAAAATTGATGTCGTCGATCTCTTCGTTGATTGTCCGAACCTGCACCGGCTGGCTGAATTGATAACGCTTGTCGGCGGCGTTGAAAATGTAGGTTTCGCCCGCCGGAACCGAGTCGAAGCGGTAATAGCCGAACGGGTTTGTGATGGCGACGCGGATTTCGCCGCTCGAGCAGGTCATCGAAATCACCGCCTGTCCGATGGCACTGCCGCTCGCGGAACTAACGCGCCCGCCGACGCTGACGCTTGCCGCCGAGGGACCCAGAATGTTTACCGCGCCGTTTTGAAAAGCCGACTGCAAAATATTCGCGTTCGCGTCGAAAACCTGTCGGACAAAGGGCGCGTCGCCGAATGTCAAAGCTGTTTTTCCGCCGCCGGCGTTCGCCGCGACATCGAACCGAATCGTGACGAGATGTTTTGTTCCGGCGGTCAAGCTCTGACCGGACGGCAAAGCGGCGTACACGCCGATTTTGCCCGCCTGCGTGGTGTCCAGAGTCAGGATCGAGTCGTTCGGAACGCCCGCGCCGAGCGTGACGAGCGGATTCGAGAGCTTTGATTGGTCGTAGTTCAGCGTGAAAGCGAAATTATTTTCCGTCCCTTGCGCGTCGGTCATAATCGGAATTAAAGGCTGCTGTCCAGGCGAAGTGTCAGCATTGACGACGCGCACGATTGTCTGAACCGGCGCTTGAAAAAACAAAAAACTGTTCACGTAATCGGAAGCGAGCACGGCACCGCTCACATCCAGAATTTCGCGCGTGGTCGGCAAATCACCGAAATTAATCGGCGTGCTCGCCGTGTTGGTCATTGCCGTGTCGAAGGTCAACGCCGCGAGCTGATGGTTTCCGGCTGGAAAAGTTTGTCCGGCGGGCAGCGTCAGCGTCACTCCGAGTTTGCCGGACGTGGAGTTGTTGACCGTCAAAGCAGCGTTAGCCGCCTGCGCGTCCGGCAGCAGCGAGACTTGCGGATTGCTTAAAAGCGCCGCGTCGTAATCGACGCTGAAGGAGATTTTGTTTTCGTCGCCTTTCGAGTTTATCTCGGCAGTCACCGTGCCGGCTTGTCCGGGCGCGGCGAAGCCGCCGATGATAATCAATCCGCGCGGCACTTCGAAAGTCGCCGTAAAATCGGCGTTGGAAACATTTGCGGTCAAATTTTGATACTGCCTGTTTTGCGGCTCGAAAGTGTGATTGGCAAGCAACGGCGCGATTGTATAATCGCCGCCCGACGGCAGGGTTTCAAAAATGTATTTGCCCTGACTGTCGGTCGTCGTCTGCAAATTCTGCGTTCCGGTCAGGTTCACCAAAACACCTGCAAGCGGCGTGTTGTCGGATTTTTTGATTGTTCCGCCCATATTGACCGGACCGGTTGAGTTATTGTCTTCAATCGTTAAAACAGCCGCGGTTGGATTAACTAAAAACGCACCGCCGGTCGGATTCGTTAAAGTCAGGTTTATCGTTTCGTTTCCCTCGTTTGCGGCGTCGCTCGTAATCGGAATTTCAAAACTCCTGGCGTTCTGCCCGTCGTTGAATGCTATCGTGCCGCTCGTCGCCGTGTAATCCTGCCCGGCGATTGCCGTGCCGTTCGAAGTCGCGTAATCGACCGTTATCGCGCCGGAAGTTCCATTTGTGCGAATGACGTAGACGGTTGCCGTTCCCGCGTTTTCATTGACCGTTTGCGCGGCGACGAGAAACGAAACGCTGCCCGGCGCGGGCGAGACGATTTTGCACTGCGAAAATTCCGAAGTGTTGCCGCCAGCGTCGGTCGCCGTCATCACGATGATTTGTCCGGCAGTTAAATTAAAACCGGCGGCGTTAAATGAAAGATTGTGGTTTGCATCGGTCGTTCCTTCAAAGCTGCTGACGTAGAAGCGTCCTTCGCCGTAGCCGGACGCGTCGCAGTTGTCGGCGCGGTAAACGTCGAATTTGACCAGCATCAGCGAATGCGTGTTGATCGCTCCGGAAATCTGCGCGGGCGATGCCTGGTAAATGACCGGAAAGTTTTGCAGATTATTCGCGCCCGCGTCCGCATCATTCGCGTCGTTTGCCGTCACGCCGTCCGAGTTTAAATCGATGCCGAGCGCGCCGTTCGAGCGAATCGAATTGCCGCGAACGGCGTTTCCAGTTGAATCGCCGAAAACCTCGACGCCGGTTCCGGCGTTAAAGGCGATGCGATTGCCCGAGTCCGCGGCGTTCGTGCCGACCCGATTGTTTTTAGCGTTATAAATGTAAAATCCGTCCGCGCCGTTTCCCAAATCCGCACCGCTCGCGTTCGTACCGACATAGTTGTTGTAGATCGAATTGTTCGACGCGGAAACGCCGCTTAAAATGATGCCCGCGCCCGTGTTGCCGGAAATCACGTTGGCGGCGACGGAATTGCCAGCCAGCCCGATTTGATTTCCTGCCGAGCGAATCTCGATGCCCGCTTGATTGCCGATTTTCGCCGTGCCGCTTAAATTCGTGCCGATTTTATTGCCGAAGATTTTGACATTGCCGTAACCGCCGCCGACGAAAATGCCCGCGCCCGCGTTGCCGGAAATCAAATTGCCGTCCGCCGCGTTTGTCTCTGAACCGATGATGTGCGGCAAATTCGACATCGTGCCGGGAAAGCCCATAAAAATTCCGAAACCCTGATTCGGAATCGCCGCGTCGCCGGCGGCGTTCGTGCCGATACGGTTGCGCCTTATTTGATACGCTTCAGCGGGCGATTCGGTGTAAACGGCGATGCCGCTCAAAGCGTTGCCGGAGACGACGTTGCCCAAATCGACCGGCGAATTGAGAATCGTGAGGGTTCCGCCGATGACGGCGACCGCCGAATTGAAAAGATAAATGCCGTTGGCGTCGTTGCCCAGAGCGGCTGTGCCGGCGGCGTTGGTGCCGATGTGGTTTTTATAAATTTCGGCTTTGCCGCCGAGAATGATGCCGTCGCCGCCGTTACCGGAAACGACGTTGCGCGCCGAGTTCGTGAAACCTCCGATGACGGCGTGAAAACTTTCTCCGCCGTAAATTCCGACGCTTTGGTTCGGCAGCGCCGCCGTTCCCGCCTGATTCGTGCCGACGTAGTTGTTCTGAATCGAAACTTCGTGCGCCTCGTAGGCGATTCCGGCTTGTCCGTTTCCGGAAATGATGTTGCGCGCGCCGGAGGTGGTTCCGCCGACGGTCAAGGTTAATTTAAAAATCAAACTGCTGAATGTGACGATGTTGACGCCCGAACCGGAATTGCCGAGAGCCGCAGCGCCTGCCGCATTTGTGCCGATTAAATTTCCGGCAATCGTCGCCGTCCCGACCGCGCTCAGATAATCCAGACTCACCGAGCGGATTTCGATGCCGTCGCCTTCGTTGCCGGATATAACGTTGCCTTCAAACGTTCCCGCGCCGCCGATAACGTAAGCGCTGTCGTCGGTTGCGATGATATTGATTCCGTCCGCACCGTTTCCCAAATCCACCGAACCATCGGCGTTCGTCCCGATGCGGTTTCCCTGAATCGTCAGATTGCAGGTGTTGGTGCAGTTGGCGTAAATGCCGTGCGCGCCGAAACGGTTGATCGCCAAACCGTGAATCGAAACGCTCAGCGGCGCGTTCGACGCGGGCGTGACGATAAGAAAACCGTTCGCTGTCGCGCTCGCCAGCGCGCCATCCAGAACGATAACGGGAGCGCCGAAATAACCCGTCTGGGTCGTGCCGTCAATCGTCAGAGAAGACGTGATAAGCGGCAGCCGCACGAGCGGCTGAATAACCGTATTTCCCGCCGCCAGATTAAATTCGATAATGTCGGCGCCCGCGCCGTTGTCGTTCGCGGCGTTGATCGCCTCGCGCAAAGTGCAGGTTTGGTCGCATGCGCCGTTGCTCGCGTCGCCGCCGACATTAACGGTGAATGTCGCGGCGGTCGCAACGGAAAAAAATCCGTAGGTTATAAGAACAGTTGTTAAAAATAATAGCTTTGAAAACATAATCGGCTGACTCCTTTTTAATTCGGCGCGCGAAAGATTCGCCGCCGATGGAGTTATTAAGCCGCACTCAAAAATAAAAAACGCCACCCGTTCGGGTAGCGCTCGCGTTCTTACAAATCTCTGTGACTAAAGAAATTTCGACTAACCCGCGTTTTGAAATTCATCAAACCAGTCGGTCGCGCATTGCCAGGGCGACGGCTTCGGATTTTGAATGAACCCGGAGCTTTTCGTAGATGTGACGCATATGAAATTTGATGGTGTTGATACTGACGCGGAGTTATTCGGCGGCGGTTGTGAAATTGTGACCTTCGACGATGAGTTTTAGAAGTCGCGTTTCGTGCGGCGTCAATTCATAGTCAACTCGTTCGGGCGGGCGAATGTCGCGGAACAATTTGATGACCCGCTTCGCCACTTCCGGCGACGTCGGCGCACCGCCCGAGGCGGCTTCGCGGATGTCGCGGATGTCTTCGACGACGGCGGTTCGGATTATTTTTTAGCAGTGTTTTTCATTGATACAAATGAATTTACTTGATTCTTATTTTGGATTCGCCACCCGTTCGGGCAGTCGAATCGAGCGGCAGATTTAGCGTAATGACAGTGCCTTTGCCGATTTCAGAGTCAATCTTCAGCTCGCCGTTCATTTCATCGGCGCGGCGTCTAATGCTCAAAACTCCGTTGCCGCCCGTTTCGTCGGCGAAGGAAAATTCGCCCGCCGCTGCCGCCGATTTCGGTTGAAATCCGCAGCCGTCGTCGCCGATTACGAGCGTCAGATTTTCGTCCGCGATTTTTAAAACGAGGCGGGCGTGTTTCGCGCCCGAATGCTTGACGATATTGTTGATTGATTCTTTGAAAATCAGAAAAACTTCGCGGCGCAGATTGGTGTTGACGGTAATATCTTTGCCGGCGTCGGGCGCGTGAAAATATAGATTGATGCCTGTTGCCGAAAGCACGTCGGCGGCGAAAGCCCGCGCGGGCAACGAAAAAACTTTTCGTAAAAATTTTCATTAAACCGAATTATCTGTTAACCGAATTTTCTTTTTGTTCCGGCAATAAATTAACTACCTGTGTGAGTAGTGTCTGCTGCGCAAAATAATCTGATAATTCCTTCTATTACTTTTAGTCGTGAAAAATTATAAAAGTCATGCTGAATGAATTACATACTTTTTGATTTCGGCAATCACGGCGAGCGTTTGGTTTTGACCATCTATTTATGTATAAAAACACTTCGATTTCTAAAATAATCATCGCGCTGATTGTCTTTTTGCTGATGCCCGGCACGCTGATAAATTGCGCCTCAAAAGCCGCCGGCTCTATTGAGACGAGCAATATGAACGAAAAAGTCGCCGACAATTTGCCGGCGCCCGAAAATACGCCGGTTCAAAACAGCGATAATCTTGGAGACATACCGGTTGATTCGTCGAAAATTCCGACGCTGACTTACTGCGAACTCGTAAAAGATGCCGCCGCTTACGACAAAAAAATCGTCCGCGTGCGGGCAATTTATTCGAACGAATTTGAAAGGAGTTATTTCTACGATTCCCGTTGCGAAAAAGGCGAATCGCCGGAGGCGCCTAAAAAGGTTCCGGGCGAGATCTGGGCGGAATGCGACAAGTCGTTAGCGACCGAAGGCGATTCGATTCAGGCAAAACTGAACCGTGAAATCAAAGGTTTCGGGCGCAGAGACGTAACTGCTGTCGGCAGATTCCAGAGCACCGGCGAGCAAAACGACCAGACCGCGCCGAACAGATTCGGTCATCTGAATTGCTGCCGCTTTCAATTTCGGATTATGCGCGTCGA
>DASVRL010000091.1:0-4924 GCA_036388635.1 Pyrinomonadaceae bacterium | reverse complement strand
AAAACGTGTTTTCCGGCTTCGGCGGCTTTAATCGTCCAGGGAACGTGCAGATGATTCGGCAGCGGATTATAAATCGCTTCAATCTCAGAATCCGCCAGCAGCTCTTCGTAGGAACCGTAAATTTTCGGTATTCCCAGATTGCGCGCCGCCCGCCCGGCTTTCTCCGCGTCTCTCGAAGCGAGGGCGGTAATTTCAGACCATTCGCCTTGCTGCATCGCCGGTATGACCTTATCCAGAGCGATTTTCGCCGCGCCCAGAACGCCCCAGCGAACCTTTTTATTCATCGATTTATTCTCCGCTTTTTGCTCCGGGTCGCCTTTGAGACCGTTCTCTTAAGTCTTAAGTTCCGCGCGCGCGTTTGAATTCGGGATTCAGCTGGATGGCGCGCTGAAAGTGTTTTTCGGCAAGCTCGTTCATCCCGACATTTTGCAAACGGAGTCCGACCATCCAATGAAAAAGCGGATCGGCGGGAGTGGAGCGGTCGGCTTGTTTTTCATAAGCGGCGGCGGCTTCGGATTGTCCCATCGACGCGGCGGCGCCGGCGAGCATATTATTCGCTAAAGGAAGAGCAGCATTGCCGGCGACGGCATCGCTCCAGGCGGAAACGGCTTCCTGGCGGCGTCCCAGCTGCCAGAGCGATTCGCCTCTTTCTTCACGCGCGACGACTAAATCGGCTCGTTCCGCCAAAGCTTGGTCGAGACTCATTAGCGCCTCTTCGTAACGCCCCAAACGGTTCAGGATGGCGCCGCGATAATAGAAGCTCAGGGCTTTTGCCTGACCTTCCTGATGCTCGGCGGCGGCGGCGAGCAAATCGACGGCTTGCTCGGTGTTGCCGGACAGATATTCGACCCACGCCAGCTTCGGCAGCGCCGTGTTATTGACGAATAAACCGGCATCGACAGCGGCGTGAAAATGTTTTTTTCCTTTGGCGATGTTCTCGCGGTCGCTCGCGCTGAGCCAACGGGCGGGATTGATCCGCGCCAGCGCCAGCTCGTCGGGAATCTTGATGTTTTCAAATGCGCGCTTGCCCGCAGATTCGTGATAATGTACCCAGCCGCTGTGCGCGTTCAAGCCAATCCATACAAGGGCGAAACTCAAAAATGCCCAGCCCGCTTTTCTAATGCTTCCGGACGACTTCAGATTGTAGCGATAGAAAGACAAGTCGGCGGCGCGGAGCAATCTCCACGTCCGAAGAGCGAGAAACGTCGTGACAGTGGCGATTCCGAGCGCCATCAACATCGGAACGAGTTGGTAAACGTCCCAGACGGCTAAAAAGCTCGCCAGAAAGACGACCGCTGCGGCGATTTCCTCAGCCCAGTTCAGCGAATAATTCTTCTTAACCGATTTCGTTATCGCCGGCTTTCCGAAACCGAAATACAAAGCGTCGTTCGGACAGACGCTGACGCAGTCCATACACTTCATACAGTCCTGATTGACGACCATCCCGTATTGTTTCACCTCGGCGTGAACCAGGACGTTCGAAGTGCAGACGGCGGTGCAGTGCCCGCACTGATTGCAGGCGTCCGTGACGCGAATCTTGCCGGGCGAAACCTTGTCCGCCAGCCTGAAAAAGCCGCCGTACGGGCAGGCGTAGGTGCAGAAACCCTTCTGTCCCAGAAAATAGACGGTCATAAACCCGCAGACGAACAGAAAAGGGATGGCGACCCAGACGGGCGGGAAAGTCGCCCAAAATTCGCTGGTCACCAGATGGTTGGTAAACTGGGGAATCAGCGGCTCGTGCTTCGGCTTGGCGAAGAAACGATAGACGCTCGGATAAACGAACATATAGAGCGCCACGATGAGCGGCACGAAGACCAGCAGCCGCGAGCGAAACGGCTTCGGCTTGAGTCCGAATTTCTTGAGCAGCCAGGCGCAGAAATCCTGAAGCGCCAGAACGTGACAACCCCAGCCGCAGACAAAACGTCCGAAAATCAGCGTTGCCAAAATCGCCAGGCTGAAGAAGATAAACCCGGCGTTGACGGCGCCGGTTTGCAGCGTATGCATCGCTTCGGAAGGCTCAATCGGCGTCACCGTCTGACCCATCAGACGCCACTGAATGATGTGCGCAATCATTAATAATGTCAGCGCGATGAGAGCCGCCGCGCGCCAGCGGCTGGTGCGTGAATGGCGAATCTCGTCTTTTTGAGTCGCCGGATTTTTTAAAACAGGCAGTGGAATCGACCGCTGTTTCTTTACTTTTTGACTACTACAACCGTCTTTCATAAATCGATTTTGAGTTCTGCGCCAGAGAGGTTGGCAGAAGAATATATTATACCCGACTTGATTAAAGTACCTAAAAGGGTGTATAAGAAAAGTCTAAATCTACATAACTGAAAAGTTAAAATCCACTTAACCGGCAAGTTATAATCCGCGTAATTGATACAAATTAGAGGTAATCTTTTGTCCAGCCCAAGTGGCTGAAAGCCAAAATTATGTTAAAAATAACTCTTAGCGCTTTGCTCTCGTTGCTCGTGCTGTTTAGCAACGGTTCGGGTCAATTATTAACCGTGCTTAACCAAAACGTCTCGGTAGGCAATACCGGGATTCTTGAAAAAATGATCGTGGCGAACGGCAGCGTCGCGATGGAGCTGAATTTGAACCGGCTCAATGGAACCGACTCCGGCGCAAAAGAGTCGAGGCTGAGCGTATTGCGTTTCGACGTGGAGCGCGATTCTTTTTTTACAGTCCTTGTTTTTAACAACGAGCTGCGCGGAACCTTGCCCAGCGCAATGGCGCTCATTCCCCAAAATTCCGCGGCTCTTCCCGCAAAACTGAATGCGTCGTATCAACAGCTGGTCGTCGAGAACACGCCCTGGGGCGGTGTCTCCGACCTGGTCGTTCGGGACGCGAAAACCGGGTTCGTCTTTTTCTATGTCGAAGGACAGCAGCTCGACTACGATTTCAACCAGCGTTTGTTCAGCGTCGGTATGGGAAGGCTGCTGATTTCAAAAGAGTTTGCCGCCGAGCTTGGGCGTCCGTCCGATGGCGGCGCTATCGTCGGACAAATCTCTATTGCGGCAACTATGCGCCCGGTCGAAATCACGCAGGTGGTTGACGGCGAAGTCAAATCCGATGTCCTGCCGGCGCTCAATAGTCCTGAGGTTGGAACTGTTCCGGGTCCGGACGTGGTCGTCGGAGACCTTTCCGGATTGGCGCAATTTGGCGCCAGCAGCGGAACGCAGGTCGGGCTCGCCGTGGGAACCGATTCCTGCAATTTCGGCACGGTAGACCTGAACTGGTTTGCCAACCCAGCCAATGACCATCCGGTGATTCCGCAAAACCTTTATCGGATGAGCGGCGGCGCGTCAAACGACGAACGCTTTGAACAAATCGGACAATCCAGCGTCAAACACGCGTTCACGGCGTTGACCAATAATCTCTGCGGCTTGGGCTGTAACGGCGTCGGCGGCACCAGACTCGGTTCGGGTTGTTCAGACCCTTATTCGGCTGGTCTGAATTCGGGACCGAATCTCGGCTCGCGCGCCTGGATAAATCCGTTTACCGGTTTTTACCCGCGAAATGATTCGGCTACGCCGAATAACAGTCACGCCAATCATGCTCACGTAGGACCGTCGCACAGGATTCTGACGGAGATCAGCGACCTGAGCACGACCCTTAATTCCGGCGCAACCTATTATGCCGAAGCGCAATACGTCACGCCGCACGAGTATGCCCACTGTCAGTCGAATCCGACACAGTGCAATATGTACAACAACGTCTCGTACCGCAGATACAATGTCACGGGCACGGGCAGTCCTTTCAGTTTTTCGCCGGCAGCCGCGACGGTGCGAGCCAAAGCAGCCGTTGCCGCCTGGACCGGAGCGACATCGGTCGAAATCAGACCGGATCCCGGAAACGACGGCATTGGAATGGTCGCTTACAAAGTGACGAATCCATCGCCCGGAGTCTGGCATTACGAGTACGCTATCTATAACCAGAATCTCGACCGCTCTATTCAATCTTTCGGCGTGCCTTTGGGAGCCGGCATAACCCTAAGCAACATCGGATTCCACGCGCCGCCGCAGCATCCCGGATGGGCAGCCGACGGAACCGTAGGAAGCGCCGGATACAGTAACGCGCCCTGGACTCAAACGCAGTCCGGCAGTGCGATGACCTGGAGTTCGGAAACCTTTGCCCAGAATCAGAACGCGAACGCGATTCGTTGGGGCACGATGTATAACTTCCGTTTCGATTCCAATCGTCCGCCGCAGGCTGCCAATGCCACGATCGGCTTCTTTAAGACAGGCGCTCCGATTACCGTTCAAATCCAGGCTCCGAGCGCCGCGCCGGTCGCCAACGTATCGGTGGGCGGTCGCGTCACGACGGCGTCGGGACAGGGAGTGAGCAACGCCATTGTGTCGCTGACCGACTCGGGCGTCGGCGGACGACGCACGGCAATTACAAACCCGTTCGGTTATTACCGCTTTGATAATGTCGCGACCGGCACGAGCTACACGATTGCGGTTATATCGAGGCTCTATACCTTCACGCCTCAGACGGTGCAGGTCAACGACAACCTGACGAACGTGGATTTTGTGGCTCAGCCGTAACATCCAAAACTATAGACGATAACTTTAAGGCGGTCTTCGGACCGCCTTTTTTGACGCCCGAAAATTGCGGAAAGGACGCGCCGCCGCCTTTTTCGAAAAAGGCGTAAACCCTGCCGGTAACGGACATTGTTTCGTAAACGCATTCCTCGCCTTCAGCAAAAAAGCAGAAAAAATCGTCCTGTGCAATCAACAACCCGCGGACGGTTGATTTCTTAACTTAAAATTGCTTTCAGCCTTCCGCCTTAATTCTACAAATAAATTTCGGTAACAGGTTGTTCTATGATATTTTTGTATTTATATAGGAATTTAGAGGATGTAAATGGAATTGATATTTTATGGGGACTGAAAATTCTCACAATCGAGAAAACGACGGC
>DASVRL010000090.1:0-7120 GCA_036388635.1 Pyrinomonadaceae bacterium | reverse complement strand
ATAAAAGAGATAGACGAGGAAGGAACCAAGCTTTCCGACTGCCCGGCTCTTTTGGCTTCCCTGCTGAAATTCGGGCTGCTCGCCGCCCAGAATGACGCAGTCAGCATTCTGATTCAACTGGCGGCTTCGATGCGCGCTCACGGACGAGGCGGATCGCTCTTGGTTGTTCCGCACAAGGCGCCGGAACTTTGGCGCGAATCGCTGGTCGCGCCCGTTTCTTATTCCGCTGTCCCGCCCTTTACTGAATTGGCAGAGCTGGTTGCGCTCAGCGAGGAAGAAAAAAACACCCGCTTGTGGCTGGAGAAGGTTCAGGATTCGGTCGAAGCAATAGCCGGACTGACCGCCGTCGACGGCGCAACCGTCATCAGTGAACAATATAAACTGCTCGCCTTCGGCGCCAAAATAAAGCGACGCTCCGGAGCGCCCCAGGTCGAGCAAGTCATTGTCACGGAACCGGTTATCGGCGCCGCTGCGGCGGTCGTTCACCCCGTGCAGCTCGGCGGAACGCGGCATCTTTCGGCGGCGCAGTTCGTTCATGACCAGCCGGGCGCTATCGCTCTGGTCGCCTCGCAGGATGGTCGCTTTACGGTCTTCGCCTGGTCGCCGTGCGAGGATATGGTTCACGCCCACCGGATCGAAACGCTTCTGTATTAAGCGCGCTGCTCCGCAGCGGAATTTTCCGTCCGCAGATTCTTCCGAAGATGACTCTCTTTAGATGAATTCGTTTGCGCGGCGTTTTTTGCCAAAGCCGGGAGCAATTTAATAATTGCCCTGTATGCGCGTCCGATAATGAAGTCATCATTTATACTTGATGCTTAGACTCACGCCGGAAAAGCAGGTAAAACCTTCTGTTTTAAGTAGACTCCATACAACCAATAAATTGTGTCTGCCGGTCAAGGTCAAGAAAACCCGAAAAATAAAAGCAGAAGAAAAAACGATGAAGAGAACCAAAACCATTTGCATCTTGCTATTTAACCAATTGACATTATCAGACGCTATTGTTTCAGCTCCGTCAGATTAGAGCGACTATCGCATTACCGTTCATTTTTCCACATAAATACGAACTGACAGCGCGTTTCACAACGGAGCTTTTTCTCGCCGACCCCGTACCTTTATCCTGAAGATTGAAACTCCAGCTCAAGCCGTGTATCTTTATTGGCAGCAACTAGCAGCAATATTGAGGCGAGCGAATAAATGGCTAAAAAAAAATCCAACAGCGAAACTTTGAATGTGTCGGGCACCGAAGCCGTTTCTCCGAAAAGAAAAAACCGGAAAGCCAAGATTGAAGATTACAAACGAAGCAAGCCGACGCAGCTCGAACTTTTCGAGCTGGTGCTGCCTTCGGAAAAAGACTACTCAAACACCATCGAGCTCTACGACTTTATCCCGAAATACGTCTGGGGACGCGTCGAGCGAATCCAAGAAAAATTCCTCGAACCGGTCGAGCGCGAATTCGAGTGCCGCGGCGGGCGTTACCGGGTTCGCATCGCACCGGCGAGAGTTCAGGATTCGGACGGCGTTTCGCGCGACTATCTGCCCGGCAAGCGCGAAGAGCTGGTCGAGGACGCGCTCCGCAAACTGGCGACCGAAGGACAAGGCATTTTCCTGAACGACGAGGCGGCGGTTACCTTTACGCTTTACCAGCTCCAGCAGGAATTAAAACGCACCGGGCACAGCTATTCGATAACGCAACTGAAGGAAGCTCTAATGGTTTGCGTCGGCACGATTCTTCACCTGACGGACGAAAGCGGGCAGGCTGTCCTGGCGTCCAGTATTTTCGACACCATCGGTTTGCAGACCCGAGAAGACTGGGAAGGACAGGGCGAGAAGACCAAAGCCTTCGTCCGCTTCAACGGGCTGGTCACATCCAGCATCCGCAACAACACTTTCCGGCAGTTTAACTACGAGGTCAGCATGGGGTATCAGAACATCATCTCGCGGCAGCTTCACAAACGAATGTCGCACCATTTTACGCAGGCTAGTTTTGCTCACCCTTATACGATTCTGCTTTCGACCGTCATCCGCGATTTCGGTCTGACCGCCTACGAGAAGCTTTCACACAATCTGCGCGACGTCGAAACCGCGCTCAAGGAAATGGTCGCCAAGGACGTTCTCATCAAATATGCGCTGGAAAAAATCATCGACGAAAAAAGAAGTAATAAAATCGGCGACGTAAGACTGGTACTCTACCCGCACCCGAAATTCTCCGGCGAGATTATCACCGCCAACAAAAAGCAAAAAGACAATCTGCTAATAGCCAACCAGCCTAACCGACTGCAATCGTGAAGTCAGCGCTACATATTCGGTCTCATTAATTATCCATCAGCCCGATTCGAAATAAAAACGTGGAGTCAGAACTACATATTTAACGCCCCGAGCCCGATAAACACTAAGTTCAGCGGTAAAAAACGTAAGTTATGACTCTTTTTACCGCTGATTTTGACTATTTATAGAGTTACTTCGACAATCCGCCTCAATATATAGCTTTGACTTCACGAAATATGTAGCTTTGACTTCCCTTTTTTCACCAATATGTAGTTCTGACTTCACGAAATATGTAGTTCTGACTTCCGGATGCTCAAAAATATGTAGTTCTGACTTCACGAAAAGAGGTTTTTCCACAGGCGAATATGTAGTTCTGACTTCACGAATATGTAGTTCTGACTTCCCTTTTGGGTTTAAATATATAGCTTTGACTTCACGAACGGAAAATCTTCTGTAGTTCCGACTTCACGATTTTTTCGAAACACCGCCGAATATGTAGTTCCGACTTCCCTTTTGCTTTCTGTAATTGTTCAAAACAAAAGGTTTAAAAGAAATTTTCGCGCCCTATCCTTTTTAACCTTTCTTTTAACCATTAATACAGAGCAGCTCCGGCTCCAGCCTGTGGAAAACTTTGAAAGAGGAATAGACCCGCATTTCATAAAAACATGAGCAAACAAAGCAAAGTAAGTATACTAATCGCGGGGACATAATTTTCCTTAGTCCGAAAACCTCTCAAAAACCGTCTTCCCCGATTTCCAATCTTGCAATTCTTCCACCTCAAATCCTTTGCCTCGAAGCTCGTCAGCGATAATGCGCCGGTGACATTGTTGCGGGTCGAGACATTCGCACATCAAAACGGCGTTGGCGTTAAAAGAGACGAGAATTTTTATACCCAGCTCCAGATTCTGAATTTGAGCTTTATTTTCGCCGAAAGCGCGATTTCCCAGTTGCGGAACGTGTTGATATTTTTCGCGCAAAAGAGTTTTGAGATAAATCCGCCGCCAGCGCATTACTGTACTGTTCGCAGAAAATCGCACGTCGACCAGCAGCGCCGCTTCGAGCGCCTCAAGCAACGATTTCAAATCGTTAATATCCCGACCCGCAAAGCCGGTCGTGTAGAACTTGATTTTTTGCGGCGGCTCCGTCTCAATCATCAATTTATTCAATCGCCTTCGATTTTGCGCAGGCGGCATTGCGCGCAGAATCTGCGGCTAACACTGCATCCGTTCGACGCAATGACAGTCACAGGCGCAAGAAAGTCTGACTTTTTTCGATTCTTTTCTTATTCTTTTTATCGCCGGACGATTTTTCAAAACCTGTTTCGGACTCCTTGCGTAACAGAAAGTATAAATCTAACTCACTTTTAAAGAATTTGACACCGAAAACGCGACCGGTATGTGCACCGAAGGAAAGCAGGATTTAACTGCTTTCCTTTTTTCGTTTCTGCGAGGCTTAATTTGTTCACAGCGGATTATCAAAATTAGTAAAGATTACCGGTTGTTACGTGGTAAAATGTCTAAACTGATAATTTACAATTTGAAAAGGGGAAACCATGAATCAAAACAACTTAACGGAAACCATCAACAAATCCATCGAAGAATTAGGGTTTGCGCGCATACCGAGAATTGCGGTGACTGACACTTTTTCGTCGGGCGCGCCTGTTTCGTTTGAAACCGATGAAAAGCTCAGAGAATTCGCCGCAGAACAAGGCTTGGAAATTAGAGAGGAAGATGATTTCGTGATTTTCGAGCGTAAAAAAGCGGAATAAATACGGAATAAATAGTTGAGGTTTTGACATATAAAACAGCTAAAACAGCACCATAAAATAAATGACTCATTTATTATAGGCTTATGACAAACACTGCCGAACAGATCGTCGACGAGCGTCTGCGTTCTTTGATCGAATCGGAAAAGCAACTGCTCAGAAATCTTCAGGAACTGGCTGAAACGGGCGAGCACGCGGAAGACGTGCGGCAGTTGAAAGACATTCTGGGCGGGATTGACGAGTTGTTTCTGCTGGTTATCGTCGGCGAATTCAATTCCGGCAAATCTTCTTTTATCAATGCTTTGTTCGGTCAAAAAATTCGCGTCGAAGGTCCGGTTCCGGTAGACGACCGCGTCACCATCCTGCATTACGGCGAACAGCCCGCCGAACGCTCGCTGAGCTCTTTCGTGACGCAGAAATTTGCGCCGGTCGATTTTTTGCGCAATATCTCGATTGTCGATACGCCCGGCACAAATTCCGTGATTAAGCAGCATCAGGAGATCACCGAAGATTTTATTCCGCGCGCCGACCTCATATTATTTATCACTTCCATCGACCGCCCGCTGACGGAAAGCGAACGCCAGTTTCTTTCCTACATCCAGAACTGGGGCAAAAAAATCGTCATCGTTTTAAATAAAATAGACACCAAAGAAGACTCGGAAATAGCGGAAGTTCTGGAATTTGTCGACAGTAAATGCCGCGAGTTATTGGGTTTTAAGCCTTTAATCTTCCCCGTCGCCGTCAAGCTGGCGCTGAACGCCAAACTCGGAAGCAATCCGCGCGACTGGACGCGCAGCCGGTTTGAAGCGCTCGAAGATTATATTTTCAATAAGCTCGGCGAGCGCGAAAGGCTTCAGCTGAAACTGCTCAGCCCGCTCGATTCCGCCCGGACAATTGCCGGAAAACTGCAATCCGAATATACCGGAAAACTGGAGCTGATTTCGGAAGATTCCGTCAAAATCAAGCGCATCGAGGAACAGCTCGCCACGGCGCAGCAGGAAATGCAGGAAAATTTCCAGAAATTTATCCTGCGCGTCGATGCTTTGATCGTCGAGTTTCGCGACAGCGGCGTTGATTTTCTCGACCGCAGTATGCGCCTGCGGAATATAAATCTATTGCGCAGCGAGACGAAGTTTCGCGAAGAGTTCGAGCGCGAAGTGCTCGAAGATTGGCGCGCCAAACTGGACGCGACCGTCGACGAATCGGTCGACTGGCTGGTGCGAAACAATATGCAGCTCTGGAACGACACGCTCGAATATTTCAATACGCAGGTGCGTAAATCTCAATACGACTCGCAAATAATCGGTCGCGTCGGCGGTCAATTCGTTTACGAGCGTGAAGAAGTGCACGCGCGCATTCGCCGCGAAGCCGAGACTCGCATCCAATCGCTCGACCACCGCGAAGAGTGCCGCCGCGTCATCAACAGCTCGATTACCGCGCTCGGGCAATCTTTCGGTCTCGGAGCCGGCGCGCTCGGGCTGGGATATGTAATGGCTTCGATTTTTACGACCGTGGCGCTCGACGTGACCGGAATCGCGGCGGCGACCGCGCTTTTTATTACGAGTTTTTTCATTCTTCCATACAAGCGCAAGCGCGCCATCGAAGAATTCAAATCGAAACTGGAAAATCTTCGCCGGGAAATGGGCGATGTCTTGAAAAGCAAATCCGATGACGAGATTAATCGCTCGGTGGAAAACGTGCGCGGAGCGCTCGCCCCTTACACCAGATTTGTCCGTGCCGAGCGCGATAAGATAGAAGAACGGGTTTCCATTCTCAATCAAATCCTCGAACAACTGAATGATTTGACGCGCGAAGTGAAAAATTTAGGGTAACCAAAAATATCTCCTCAAGAGTAATTTTCAGAATTTATGAGCACCGAAAAACAAAATCGCCGCGAATTTTTGAAATCAGGCGCGGCAAGCTTTCTGACCGTAGGTTTTATGAAAAACGCCGACCCCCGGGAAGACAGACTTTCTCTTTCCGCACCGAACGCCGAGTTGAACGAAATTACGGTTCCGCAGCTTCAGGCAAAGATGAAATCCGGCGAGTTATCCGCGCGGCGGATTACCGAAATCTACCTGGAAAGAATCAGAGAGATCGACCCGAAACTGCGGTCGGTGATTGAAATCAATCCGGACGCGCTCGAAATCGCCGACGAAACGGACAGAGAGCGAAAGCGCGGCAAAGTGCGTTCTGCCCTGCATGGCATCCCGATTTTGATTAAAGACAACATCGATACGCGCGACCGAATGAAAACAACCGCCGGAAGTTATGCGCTCGTCGACGCGCCGCTGCCCAAAGAAGATGCTTTTATCGTGCAAAGGCTGCGCAAGGCGGGCGCCGTCATTTTAGGCAAAACAAACCTGAGCGAATGGGCTAATTTCCGCTCGACAAAATCCGTCAGCGGCTGGTCGGGGCGCGGCGGACAAACGAATAATCCTTATATTCTGGATAAAAACCCGTGCGGTTCATCTTCCGGTTCGGGCGTGTCCGTGTCGGCAAACTTAGCCGCGGCAGCCATCGGCACGGAAACCAACGGCTCGATTATCTGTCCGGCGGCGAGAAACGGAGTGGTCGGTATTAAACCGACGCTCGGACTGGTTTCGCGCCGCGGCGTCATACCGATTGCACATACGCAGGATACAGCCGGACCGATGACGCGCACCGTGACGGACGGCGCGATTCTTTTGAGCGCGCTCGTCGGGCGCGATAAGCAGGATGCAATCACCGGGGAAAGCAAAAAAGGCGCGAAGGATTACGCGAAGTTTTTGGACGTGGACGGTTTAAAGGGAACGAGAATCGGAGTCGGGCGACAGTTTTTAGGAAAAGACTCGAAAGCGAATGAAATCTTCGAATCACACCTGGAAGTTTTAAAAAGCGGCGGCGCCACTCTGGTAGATGTCACATTTTCGGAAAACCTCGGCAAATTAGGAGACGACAGGCTTCTGGTTTTGCTTTATGAATTCAAAACCGACCTGAATAAATATCTCGCCGGCAGAGGCTCGCCGTATAAAACGCTGGCAGACCTGATTAAATTCAACGCGGAAAACAAAGAGCGCGAGATGCCGATTTTTGAACAGGAACTTTTTC
>DASVRL010000089.1:0-8919 GCA_036388635.1 Pyrinomonadaceae bacterium | reverse complement strand
TCTTCGTTATTTCCCAGATTCATTACCTGCCCGAAACACGCCGGCGTTTCGATGGCTTTCGTCAAGCCTTCGACCACGTCGAGAACGTGACCGAAACAGCGCGACTGCGTGCCGTCGCCGTGAACCGTAATCGAGTCGCCTTTTATCGCCGACTGGACAAAGCGCGGCACGACCATTCCGTATTGCCCGGTCTGGCGCGGACCGACCGTGTTAAAAAGGCGGATGACCGAAACCGGCAGGCGGCTTTCTTTCCAGTGCGCCAGCGCGAGAAATTCGTCGAGTTCTTTGGCGCAGGCGTAAGCCCAGCGATGTTTCGAGGTCGAGCCTTTCAAAATATCGTCTTCTTCGCGGAAAGGAACGCTCGTGCCTTTGCCGTAAACCTCCGAGGTCGAAGGAATCAAAACGCGCCGCCGGTAACGCGCGCAAAAGCCGAGAACGATGTCCGTGCCGTGAAAAATGGTTTCGATGGTCTTGACCGGCTGTTCCATAATCAGACGGACGCCGACGGCGCTCGCCATATGAAAAACTCTGTCCGATTCGCGGATCAGCTCTTCCATCAGCTTCGCATTTAAAACCGTGTCGATAATCAAACGAAAACCGTCTTCGCCTTCCAGATGCGCGACGTTTGAATAACGCCCGGTCGAAAGATTGTCGATAACCGTGATTTCATTGCCTTCTTTATGTAGTTTGTCGGCGAGATGCGAACCGACAAAGCCCGCGCCGCCCGTGATTAAAATTTTCATTCGTGTTTTTCTTACGTGTTTTTCTTAAATTTATTAATTGCCGTTTTTTCTTTCCAAACGGTCTAGTCTTTCCAAAGTGTTTTTTGATGTTTCCCTTAAATCATTGGTAGATTCTCTGAGCTCGGTAGTAGATTCTCTAAGCTCAGTAGTAGATTTTCTTAACTCAACAATAGAATATTTAACTTCTACAATAGAATCTTTTACTTCAACAATAGAATCTTTTACTTCTGCAATAGAATCTTTTACTTCCTTGATTGCAGCTTCGTTTTTTATCTGTGCGTCAATCAGCGTGTTTAGCTTAAAATCAAAATCGCGTCTCGATTCTTCCGTTAACTTGTAATAATCCTCAAGTCGTTCGTCGTGGCTGACGAGTAAGGTTTTCATAATTTCAATGGCTTCTTCGACCTTAGTTAATCTGTGTTCGACATCCATAAAAATTACCTCGCCAAGACATTTTCCTATGATTTGATTCTTTCCGCAAAATACGCGACGGTTTTCTTCAAACCTTCCGCCAGAGGAATCGTCGGTTGCCATTTTAACAGATTTTTCGCGCGTTCGATGTTCGGTTTGCGCTGTTTCGGGTCGTCCTGCGGCAGCGGCATATGTTTGATTTTGATTTCTTTGCCGATTGTCTCGCCGACCAGATTTGCCAGCTCGTTCATCGTAAACTCGCCGGGATTGCCGATATTGACGGGCAGATGAAGCGATTCTTCTTCCGTGTTCATCAGGCGAATAATGCCTTCGACCAAATCATCGACGTAGCAAAACGAGCGAGTCTGCTCGCCGCTGCCGTAAATCGTCAGTTCTTCGCCGCGCAATGCCTGAACGATAAAATTCGAGATGACGCGCCCGTCGTTTTCCAGCGTTCGCGGTCCGTAAGTGTTGAAAATACGCACGATGCGCGTATCGACTTTATTCTGGCGATGATAATCCATCATCAAAGTTTCGGCGACGCGCTTGCCCTCGTCGTAACACGAGCGCAGACCGATGCAGTTGACGTTGCCGTAATAATCTTCGGTCTGCGGGTGAATGAGTGGGTCGCCGTAAACCTCGGAGGTAGAAGCCTGCAGGATTCTGGCATTGACGCGTTTTGCCAGACCGAGCATATTTATCGCGCCCATCACGCTCGTTTTCACGGTTTTGACCGGATTGTATTGATAGTGAACGGGCGACGCCGGACACGCCATATTGTAAATCTGGTCGACCTCGAGCAAAATCGGTTCGGTCACGTCGTGACGAACCAGCTCGAAATTTTTATTGTCCATCAGATGCGCGACGTTTTCCTTGCGCCCGGTGAAAAAATTGTCGAGCGCAATGACTTCGTTGCCTTCCGCCAGAAGTCTTTCGCAAAGATGTGAGCCGATAAAACCAGCGCCGCCGGTGATTAAAATTCGCATAAATTTAACTGGTAACCGAGAGGTGAGAACGGAGAATGAAATAAATCAGCTCGCAGTTTTCCGTTTTCAGCTCTCAGTTAGTTTAGATGTTTTTCAAAAAACATCAAAATCCGCTCGTATTCGTCAGCCCAACTGGTCGGGCGCTGAAAGCCGTGATTTTCCGACGGATACATCATCGCTTCGAAATAAGACGTTTTTTCCAGCCGAATCAATTTTTCGATCAATTGAATGGAATCCTGCGCGTGAACGTTGTCGTCGACCAGCCCGTGCAGAATCAAAAGCGGTTTTTGCAGCTTGTCGGCGTAAGCAATCGGCGACGAGCGTCGATACGCTTCCGGATTTTTGTCCGGAAAACCCAAACGCTCGGCTGTGTAAACCGGCGAGGAAGCGAAATAATTTTTCCAGTCGGCGACCGGGCGCAGCGCCGCCGCCGCCGCAATGCGTTCCGGCGCGCGCATCACGAGCATTTCCGCCATAAATCCGCCGTAGCTGCCGCCGTAAACGCCGATTTTCTGCGGATTGACCGCATAATTTTTGACGGCGAAATCAATCGCGTCCAGATGGTCGTCGTAATCCTTGCCGCCCAGAAAATCGTAAACGTCCGTGCGCCAGTCGCGCCCGTAGCCAGCCGAGCCGCGATAATCGATGTCCAAAACGACGTAGCCTTTTCGCGTCAAAATCGTGTGAAACATAAATTCGCGGTAATAATTGTTCCAGCCGTTGATTGTGTTTTGCAGATAGCCCGCGCCGTGAACGAAAATCACCATCGGAAAGACGCGTTTGGCGCTGCTGCTGCTGCTGCGGTTCTGCCCGAAGTTATCCGGCAAATAAATTTTCGCTTTGACGTTTTTGCCGTCTCTGGTCGGAATATCGACGAATTTCGGCGCGCTCCAGGCGATTTTTTTAAAGCTTTCCGGCGTCGATTCGGTGATGCGTTTCGGGACTGACAATCCGCGACAGCCGACGCAGGTTTTGACCGCATAAAGCTCGGTCGGCTGATTCCAACGCGAAAACTCGTAAAGCAAAATCGGCTGCTCGTTGACTTTATCGATCTGCGGATTCGTTTTCAATCCTTTTTCAACGTCATAAATCTTCGCTTTATCGCCTGAGCGCGCATCGAAGCTGTAAAATTCCCGTTCCGCCGAATTTTCTTCGGTCGAGCTGAAAAGAAACGAGGTGCCGCCCGCCGTCCATTTCGCCCAGTCAATCTCAAAATTGCCTTTCGTCAATTGCTTTATCGAAACATTCGTCGTAAAACCGGCGTCCGTCGGATTTTCCTGTCGAATCTCGCCCGTCGGATTCGGCTCGCGCTTTCGGCGTTCCAGAGTCGCCAGATACAAATGATTAAAACCGTCTTTTTCCGAAGCGAAAAGAATCTGCGAAACGTCTTTCGGATGCGGCTCGACGATTCTCGACAAAGGCGCAATCCATTTCGGGTCTGTTTCTTCGGTCACTAAAATAATCTGCTCGGCTTTGCTGCCGGCGTCGCGCACGAAGAAAAGCTGGCGGCGTTTCGTGTCTTTGTCGACGCGGTCAATGAGCAAACTCGAATTGTCCGCCGCCCATTTCACGCTGCGGATAAACGAAGCGCCTTCGCCTCGCGGCAAATTTATTTCGAAAGGTTTTTCGCGGCTACCGTCGGAGAGCGTAACGAAAACTTTCTGTTCGGTAAAACCGCGCCGCGTCGTCGGAGCCTGCGTGAATTCGTCCAGATAATTCGGCACGAAAAGCGCGCGCTGGCGCGAGCCGTCGCTCAAGACATACGCCAACATCTTGCCGTCTTCCGTCGCGTTGGCGTTGAAAATCGTTATAAAAGCCTGCGGGTTGGCTTCTTTTGTGACTTGAACCAGGGAAGTTTCCCTTAAATTCAAAACAAAAAAGTTTCCGCCCGATTGATACAAAATGCCGTCGTTTGTCAGCCAGCGCGCCGAAACTTCCGCGCCCTGCGTGCGCGTGATCCGGCGCGGTTTCGCCTCTTTCGCTTCCAAATCCAGAACGTAAATATCCGTGTTCTGCAAAAACAAAATGCGTTTCGAGTCGGGCGAAAACTCGACGCCGCCGAGATTTTTTTCGCGCGCCCGGACGAAATCGTCGCGCACAATCAAGCCGTAATTCAGCTTGCTTTCGGCGGGCGGCGTGCGCGCTTCAAAATTCTGCTCGGCGTTGACCAAAATGCGCGGCTCGCCGCCGCGCGCATCGACGATATAAAGATTGCGCGGCTCTCGTCCTTCGGCGTTCCAGGCGAAAACAATCCGGCGACCGTCGGGCGAAAGCTTTTCCGAATCGGGACGCATTCCAGCCATTGAAGGCTCGCGCATAATGTCGCGCACCGTCAGATTTTGAGCCTTCGCGCTCAAAACAAGGCACAAGGCACAAGTAAAAAGGCAAAATGGAACTATCTTTTTCGATAACATAAAATTTTAGCTGAAATATCGCTGCGCTGCCGGACGCGCAAGTTTTTTGTTTAATAGCCTTCCAGAGCATTTGCGCGTTTTTCCGTTTTCTGCGCTTCGGTCAGACGCCCGTATTCGTAAATCGCGCCTTCCCACGTGCCGTACATCGCGTTCGGCAGAACGATAAATTTTCGCCCGAACATTTCGCGCGTTTTATCGACTTCGGCAAAACGCGCGTCAATCGCTTTGCGCTCGAAAACGTTTGATAAATCGTCGAGATTATCGCCGATTAAAATTGCGATGCGGTATCTTTGCAGAATCGTCTGGCGACGCGCTTCCTTGCTCGACTCGGTCGTTTTGACGAGAACGGTTTCATCGGAAACGTCCGGAAATCCGAGCGCCTTTAGATTGTCGATGGTCGGTTGTTTTTCGACTTCGATGCGATTGGTCACATAAAAAACGCGCGCGCCCTTGCGGCTCGCGTAATTGAGAAAATCAATCGCGCCGGGAATCGCTTTCGCCTTTCGCATATTCACCCACGCCGTCCATTTTTCCTGTATAAAAGGCAGGCGGTTTTTGACCTGTACGGCTTGCGCGGGCGAATTGTCCAGAACCGTTTCGTCAACATCGACGACGATTGCGCGCGGCTTTCGGCGCTCCGCCGACGGCAGTTTTTTTCGGTCTTTTTCGTCGGCGTCGAGCCGCATTTCGGCAATATTAAACGCCTGGTAAGCGAGCGCGCGATATTCCGCCGCTTTCTGCATAAACAGAATCGCCCCGATTTGGTATTCAGTGTCGGCGGCGGCGGTTTGCGGCTGCGTGCCTTGTTGCGCGACGGAAGTTGTCGCAAAATATGTCGAAACGACGGAAGCTAACACCAGTCCGAAGCTTAAAAGATACTTTCTTGTTTTCATAATTCCAGTTGACCGTAGATTTTGTTGAGATTATAAACGAAGTATGACCGAAAAAACGAAGCCGCGAAAGGACAAAGCATTAAAAGAAGCCGAAGAAAAACCCGAAACCGGCGACGAATCTTCGTGGAGCCGCGACCAGCAGGAAAAAAGTTATTATTACGACGACGAATGCGGCTATGAAGTTTATAATCCGGACGAAGACGACGAGGAAGATTAGAAGGCAAAAGTAAAAGAGTAAAAAGTAAAAAAGCAAAAGCAAAAGTGAAAAGTGAAAAGTGAAAAGTGAAAAGTCTCCAATTATCTTTTACCGCTTGCCGCTTTTTAAAATATAATAAAAACAGGAGAAGCAGCTATGCCTGACGAGATTATCACCCCGACCTTGTATCTTATTCGCACAAAAGTATTTGTTTCCAGCACGTCCGACGACGGCGACGCGGCAATCGGAGAACGCGGGATTTTGGTGGCGGGAACGGTCAGTTATCACGCGCTGGAGCGGCGCGGCGGTTACGTGACGCTGCCGGCGGGCGAGTTTGAAATCGAAATGGAACACAGCCCGACCAAAAAGGTGAACGGTAAACCGCGCCGGCAGTTTCGTATTTTGAATCACGGCGTATTTAACAATCAGGGAAAGCTGGCGGCGCTTTTGATGCACCAGGGAAATTATCCGCATCACGTCACGGGCTGTATCGCGCCGGGAAAATCGCAATCGAAAAGAGGCATCGGGCAAAGCACGAAAGCGCTGGAAGAAATCTTTACGTTTTGCGGCGGTTTCGGCGTCGGAAAACGCGCGCTGCTGGTCGTCGACGGCGACTAGAATGAAAAGACGATAAGAGCAGAGCGGAAAATGCGAATCGTTACGAGTATCGAGATGTAAGTATGATTCCGCCGCGCCCGAAAAACAGAAAAAATGCGCGCCTGTCAGTCAGGCAGCGGAGCGCCCGTTTGTATCCGTCCGACATTTCATATTCTTTTCGCGCAGGTATAATCGTTTCCCGGTTATTTTACTCGCCGGTTTCCAGTTTACGGGTCGCCGGTTCTTCGCCTTGCAGGACGCGCGTGGTTTGTTCGGATTTTTGCGACGCGGTCTGGTGAATTGATGGAGCGGGAATAAAATCCTGTTTTGGTTCGGTCAGCTCGCCCGCCGCGCGTTGGGTTTTATTTAATTTGGGTTTTTCCGTTGGCGCCGCGCCGCCGGTTTTCAGGTAAACGCCGAGCGCGCGCGACAACTGCCGGATCAGTAGCGCGTTGATTCCAAAAACGACGAGCGTAAAAAACAGGAGAAAAACCACCGTTTCAGCCGGAATATTGCCGCGGCTCATAAATTCGATGGCGAAAAAGAAGATTGCCATCAAACCGCCGATGCCGACCAGCACGACCGCCGCCGTCAGCATCGTAATGATTCTGACCAGCTTCGGCGGCGCGTTCGCTTCCGGCGCGGCGAGATTCGCCCCGCAACGATTGCAGTAACGCAAACCTTCCTGCACCTCTGAGCCACAAGCCGCACAATACATATTTTCTGCCTCGCCGAGCCTGAAATCGGAAACACATCATAATTCAGATTGCCGTTGAAAAACAAGCTGAAGCTTAAAAGGAAATATTTAACGCAAAAGCGCGCCGAAGCGCTGCCGTAAGAGAAGAATTAACCGCGATAACAGGATAAACAGGGACAATTAAAATAAAAATCTATTTTCTTATCCTTACTTGTCCATCAAGACTTGTCCATCAAGCCGCGAAGCCGACCTGTTCCTCGTATTTTTCTTTTGCGTTCGTCTACGGTTTAATTTTCGCGCGCTTTGGCTCTTTGCTTTAAAATTTATTCGCTTCAGGAAGCGCGCATTTCGGCAATCATCGCCGCGATCGTGTCTTTTAAATGTTTGGTGACGGCTTCGTATTTCTGCTCGTCGGTCATTTCCGCATTGACAATGTCTTTGACGTAAAACGGCTCGCCGAAACGAATTTTCACTTTTGCCGGGCGAATTCGCCACGAGGCGCGCGCCCAGACTTTATGCAAGCCGTCGAGCGCGACGGGCAGAATCGGCAAATCAAGCTCGGTCGCTAAGATAGCCGCGCCTTTTTTGAATTCGTGCAGCTTGCCGTCAAAGGCGCGCTCGCCTTCCGGGTAAATGTTCAGCACCTTGCCGCTTTTCAAACCCGCCGCGCCCGCTTTCATCGCGCGCATCAGCTGCGTGTCGGGGTCAATCGGCACGACGTTTAAAAGGCGCGAAAGCCAGCGCATCAGGGCGTTCTGGAAAAATTCGCTCGCGCCGACGTGAAACGTGTGGCGAAAAGTTTCGAGCGGGTAAGTCGAGCAGACGGCGAACGGGTCGAGAAAGCTCTGGTGATTCGGGCAGACGAGAAACGGTCTCTGCAGCGCGCGCAAATTTTCGCCGCCGCGCACTTCGAGTCGCGTAAACACTTTGAAGAAAAGATTGAAGCCTTTGTAGAGCGACCACGCGAAAAAGCTGAAAACCGGGCGATTTTTCAGAACGTAGCGAACCTCGGGCAAATCCGTTTCGGTTTCCGTGACGATTTTCGACCAGTTTAAATCGGCGGAAATGTCGGTCGTCGTCTCGGCTTCGCCCGCGTGTTTTCGGACCAGCTCGACGGCGTCCGTGACGGTCAGGGCTTTCGCCGCCTCGTCGCCGTCGAATTCGATGCCGAAAGCCTGTTCGAGCGCGGCGAAAACTTCGGCGCGCGAGAGCGAATCCAAGCCCAAATCGATTTCCAGATTCATCGCCGGATGAATCGTTTCCGCGTCTTTGGCGTTTTTTCCGATCGCCGCCGCGACGGCTTTTCCGGCGTTTGAATCGAGCATTTGCGCGTCTTCGGCGGAAAGCTTCCATTGATTCGGGTCGCGCGCCTGCCGGGTCGAAATCGCGCCCGATTCGATTTCCTTTTGCAGCTCGAAGCGGCGAATCTTGCGCGTCGCCGTGCGCGGCAGCGGCTCGATGCGAATAATATAATCGCGCACTCGCTGGTATTCCGGAAGTTCGCGTCCGAGATTATCCAGCTCGTGGCGAATCGCCTCGCGCGAGTTGGCGATATTGTTCGCTTTCAGATAAGCGAAATCCGGCACGATAACGGCGACGAGTTTTTCCGAACCGGCGTGTTGCGCCGTTTCGTCTTTGACGCCCAAGATAGCCATTTCCTCGACCAGCGGCGCTTTCAGATAATGCACTTCCAAATCTTCGGGATGGACGTTTTTCCCGCTCGGCAAAACGATAACGTCTTTGGCGCGCCCGACAATGTATAAATGCCCGTCTTTGTCGAATTTTCCCAAATCGCCGGTGCGAAACCAGCCGTCTTGCGTGAAAGTCGCGCGCGTCGCTTCCTCGTTTTTGTAATAGCCTTTAAAAACCATTCCGCCTTTAATTAAAACTTCGCCGATGCCTTCCTTGTTCGGCTCGCCGAGTTTTACTTCGGCGTTGACAAACGGTTTGCCGACCGAGCCGACGCGATTGTCGTCTTCATA
>DASVRL010000088.1:0-8711 GCA_036388635.1 Pyrinomonadaceae bacterium | reverse complement strand
GAAACACTTTTGTTATTTTCATCGTTGTTTATAAAATCTATCCGATTCATCAGTTTCTCCGTGCCTCAATTTAATTAAGATTTAGTTCTGGAAATATTTTTGGAGCCTTTTTCCTTTTTCTTTGCTCTGAAATCAGCTTCTCCCGGCAACACACAGATATGGTCGGAAATCTCTGAAGACTCGATAAATCGAAACGCCCCGTCCATGTGCCGATGAATGCCGCAGGTTTGAAGATTGATTTCTTCTCGCCCGAAGTTTGGTACAACGACGGAAATAGCACCGTCGAAGCTTGCAAAAGTCTCCGTGTCATCGGTCGGAGAATGCCTGACGCCCGCACCGGGATGCGAATGTGCCTGTCCGAGCAGAATCAGCGGAGTTCCGACGATTACGGAAAGTGCCTGAGCGTTTGCCTTCGGCGTGGTTCGGATACAGCCCCAGCTTGTGTCGGCATCAGGGACAACCAGCGTCGTTACGACGGCGGCTTGTTCAAATTCAAAACCAAACCAGTAAACGACTCCTTCCGAACGGCTGTTTCTGGCGAAGCTAGCCAGCAGCTCGCGGGTTCGTTCCAAAAGGTTTTCCGTGATATAAACTGTGGAGATGTTCAACGCCGGAGTATTGCTGGTAAATTCGTTCTGACTCGTCAAATCCCCTCGAATAGCTTCATTTTTGTTCTCTTTGCTATCTTCTTTAGCAGCCAGCGAAATTTTCTCCGTTTCTGTCTGTCCAAACCAGTTTTTCCAAAATTTCCAGTTCATTAGCTCATCCTCCCAGTCGCGTTCAGGATTTTGACGTGCATATCGCTAATCATCATTGCCAGAGAATCAATTGGTCCCCCGCCGGGCGTCGCCAATTTCCAATCGATAAGTCGCCATTCGCGATGCGGTCCGCCCATCTCGCCGTGAGCTTTGCGGTTGTAGCGCATACAGACGCACGGAGTTGCGTGGAAAACGTTTGGATATAATTGTCTAGCGCCTCGATGGGTGCGGCTTTCGTCCACGAATTCAATCGTCGGTGGAAGGACTGGATAATCCGCGCAGTTGAACTCGGCGTAAAACTTAACGCCGGCGCGATTATGGAAGGTCACGTAAAAACGCAGGCTCGTCGCCGAAAGCGTCGAAACATCCGCTTCCAAGTTGACGGACGCGGCATAAGCGAGAGCGTCCGTCAACTCGGTTTTTATTGACTCCAGAGAAACTTCAGCGGGAATCATCAAGCATTGCCTCCCTGCACGCTTAGAGTGAGAAGCGTCTCGTCTTCAAGGTGGTAGCTGACGATCGTGCGATTCGGCTCGAGCTGCGTTTCGCCGAAGAAAAGAACGTATTTGTTGTCGTTCTCGACGAATTTGAAAACCGCGCGGGCGTCATCAATAATTTGCTGAATTTTCGTCGTTTTCTCGTAAACAGGGCGGAGCTGCGCGTTTGCGGGCGAATTTTTGTTCCATAAACCCCGCGGGGTCTGAACCTGAAGCTCGACCTGTTTGTCCGGTTTAT
This sequence comes from Pyrinomonadaceae bacterium, assembly GCA_036388635.1. Taxonomy (GTDB): domain Bacteria; phylum Acidobacteriota; class Blastocatellia; order Pyrinomonadales; family Pyrinomonadaceae; genus JALZHR01. The sequence continues at coordinate 7,218 of DASVRL010000088.1, read as the reverse complement.
CCTTCTTTCCGTCCTGTTCGCGTCCGCCGGTCGCGGAGTCCGCAGTTCCTTTGCCGATGTTTTTGTTATTTGCCGTTTCGTCGTTTAGTTGTTCTGCCATATTTTTGTAAAACCTCTTTTCAAATAAAAATGGTGCGGAAGCGATTGATTGAATCAAGTGCCTCCACACCGATATACGGCGGATAATTTATCTATGCGCGCTTCTTTTTGCGCTTTTAGTTAAAATTTTTACTCTTTTTGAGGCAGAGCCTTCATCCAATGGGGACAGCTAATGCGGCACGGGCAGCCGCCGCAATTCCACTCGTTGATTTGCCACTCAAAAAATTGCTTGTCGAAATTTTCAAGCCGCGTCAGAGCCCCTTTAACGTCCGCTTCGGTCGTATCGGCATTTCGATTCCATAGAAGTTTGTACAAAAATCCGTCCGCGCCTGAATAAACCCACGGCTCTAATGTTTTTCCGTTTTTCTGTAAAAGCAGAAATGCCAGCTTGCGTCCAAGCCTACCGACTCTGCTCCATGGAATTTCCGGCATAATGCGCCCGGTTTTCGGCTCTGCCAGCGACTCCGGGCGAAAGATGATGGCGTGTTCCTTTCCGTTTTCGTCTTCGTAATGAGCCACTAAACTCAGCCGAATCGGTTGAGATAAATCGCCGGAGATCGATTGCAAATCGAGAATCGCGCTTTTAAAGAAATGTTTCGCCCGCACATCAGGTTTATAGTCGGCGGCGAATTTTCTGACGATTCTGATTCCGTTTTTCAAATACAAAGGCGATAAGGGATTCTCTGCGTTTTTTTCAAGCAGAAAAGTTTTCACAAACCATTCTTCGGCTTCAGCCGGAGTCATCGGCACATCACTCTCATGGGCACGGACGACAACTTGTTCGAGCGTGTATCTAACGCTTTCATAAAATTGTGGGTAAAGATGTCTGAGGGCGTTCGGAAAACGAACCCCGACGAAATCTTCGAGATAGACGCGCAAAGCGCAGTCCTGCCGGCTCAGCGTCGCAATCGGCAAGGAGCCGCTGCGCTGTTTAAGCGCTCCGCCCCACAGCGCCTCCGCGCTGTGAAGCGCACTTTTGTCCGGTTCTGGATTTTCCGCTCTTTTCCAATCCACCTGCGGAATGTCGAAAGTTTCTTTCCACTTTTTGAGTAAATCCGTCGCTTCGCGCGTTGTCGCATTGGTTTTTGCGTTTTTTGACGCGGCATACGAAACCAAAACGGCTTGCTGCGCGCGGGTGACACCCACAAAAAGCAGCGAATCGGCGGCAGCCTGCTCGTTTTCAATTTTTGGCTTTAAATCGGGCGGCAGCCACAGATCTGATTCTTTACCGTTGAATGACTGACCGGAAACGATCACGAACGGGAATTCCAAGCCTTTCGCTTTGTGACAAGTCATGACTCGAACCGAACCGGCAGCGGGAGGCGGGACGGTAGTCTGACCTGTTATTAACCCTGACATCTCTGCTCGCAGGCGTTCGCTTACGCCGATGCGCGAGAACAAAGGCTGAACGTGCGAATGAGTAAAACGATAGCTCATCGCGCGGGTCAGCACGGTTATTATTTCGCTTAACGCCAGATTTCTTGCTGTTTCATCCGGTTCAGCTAAAATAGCGCGTAAATAATTTGTTTCATCGAAAAGAAACGAACAGAGAACATTAAAGCCTTCGGCAGAATGTTTCTGCCGTAACGATTCGTTATAAAACGAGACGACAGTTTCAATTAAATCACTTGCCTTTTCATCATTTTCTATTGAATCCGCGCCGGAAAAAGCGCCTCGCGCTTCAAATTCAGCCAACAACTGTTTGATAATTTCATTCAGCTCGATTTCGTTAAAATCGTTTTTCCCGAGCGCGTATATAATGCGCGGCAAAACGGCTGTCGTCGCATCGACTAGAGCGAGAGCGGCGACCAAATCGCCCGCCACCCCGTCCGTCTCCAAAATTCCGGTGACGGTTGCCGGAACCTTTTCGTGCCCCAAAGCGACGGCAAGATTAGCAACGTCGGAATTGGTGCGGGCGAGGACGACTATGAATTCGGGCGGAACGCCTTGACCTATCCAATGCTTGACCTGAGCGATAATGCCCCGGTACTCAGCTTCCTGCGTTTCGGCGGCGGCAAGCAAGACAGGTGTTTCCCCATAGCTTTCGGTCAAAGTCGCCGCCTGCCATTTTTCCTTTTCCTTTTCGCCCTTCTGAAAATCCGGGTTTTCCATCAAAGTCGCAAGTTGATTGGATGCCCGAATAATTTCCGGACTCGAACGAAAATTATTCTCTAGTTCAAAAATTTCCGCTCCCGGAAAGTCGCGCTCGAACTGATAGATGTTTTCGCGGTGCGCCCCTAAAAATTCATAGATAGATTGCCGCGCGTCGCCCACGACCCACGGCGGATTTTCCGCACCGGCGATGAGTTGCAAAAGCCGGCTGACCGAGCGCGTCACGTCTTGATACTCGTCAACCATGATCCAGCGGTAATCTTCGCGAACGGCTTTTACAAGCGGTGAAATGCCGGTCGAATCCGAGCCGGAGGTCATCAGATGGACCGGTTTGTTGATCAGATCCGCAAAATCTACGACTCGCTCTTTGACCAGCCCTTTTTCGTATAAGTCATACACTTTAAGGATATCGCGGGCGGCTGTTTGAGATTTTCTTGCATTTGGGTCGGCAGTTTCCCAGACCTTCAATTCATTATGAAACTCTTCCGGCGTGATTCCGCGCTGTTTCAGAAAATTTATATGGCGGGCGACCAGCGCGGCAGTTTCCTGCAAATCGCGCAGATTTACAATTAAGTCGCAGTCAGCGGTGCCCAGTAACCTTTGGATAAATTCGATTTGAGCTGCCTCGTCAATGATAGTCGTCTCCGGATGAACTTCTTCTCCGCCGCGTTTTAACAGAAACGAATAACCGAAGCCGTGAAAAGTATTGATTTCGATTTGCCCCGCTTTTTCTTCGCCCACACTGGCGACGATTCGTGAGCGTAGCGTGGCTGCCGCTTCATTGCTGAAGGTCAGTATCAGCATTTTGGTGGGGTCTTCTCCCAATTCGTTGATCAGGTAGTCAACCCGCATCCCAAGCGTTGTGGTTTTTCCGGTTCCCGGTCCGGCATCAATCAAAGCCGGACTGCCTGTGTGGATTGCCGCGGCGCGTTGTTTGGTGTGATCAATACCGGGTTTTAACTTAATTTCGAGTTTCTTTCTTTTAAGTTGTTCCTGCCCTCCGCCATATAAATACTCATATAAGCCCTGGGCGAGCTGCGTTTTGACGACTTCGTTTTCAACAGCATTGCGAACGGCAATTTCCTTCGAGGTCAAATCGGCGGAATTTAGCCATTCGTCAAAAATTAAGCGGCACGGAGCCAAGAATTCGGTGGCGAAGGCGTCGGCTTCGGCTTCCTCGTAAACGCGGGCGTGATAGCGAGCCACTGCGCCCGCGCCTTGATTGGCGTAATCTGTTCCCGCGCCTAACTGATGACCATCTGTATAATTTGTAAATTTATGTTTTAAGTCGAAATGACCAAGTTCGTGCGCTAGGACGAATAATTTCCGCTCTGGTTTATCATCCAGTCGCTCATCGTAAAAAAGATTTCCGTCATCTCGAAGCCTGGCTTCGTGTCCGTCTATATCATCCGGTGAAACGGCTTCAACATTGATATCGTGCTCCTCGAAATACTGAAGTATATTTTCGAGCAAATCGTCAGGTTGAACACCTATTATTGCTCTCAATTCGCGCGCTCTACTTCTCGCTCTTTCTAAAGATTTCACGATTCAATCTTTCCTGCCGGACCAATAATCGATTGGTGCGAAAATGTTATCCTAACTTTTACTATATTCTATTTTTTCAAACCCATAAGCGCCAACCAGAAATCTTCTTCGGCTTTTGGTAAACGGAGTTTTTTGACTTTTGCTTGAATCGAGTCCTGTGTCATCGTGGTTTTTCCGGTGCTTGCCGCCCATGCCACTTGGCGGAAACTTTCACGAGCTTGCTGCCTGTCTCGCCTAAACCGGCGGGCATATCTCTCACTTATCTCGTCACGTAATGGGTCAAATTGCGGATCAGGATTCTCTTCGGCGATTGTAATTATCAGCAGCGGAGTGTTTATCTCAGATGATATTTGCCTTGCTTTCATATTTTCCCGCTTTTGAGCCGCCCGCAAAAATTTATCGTAGGAAACAACGTTGTCCGGCGAGGCAGAATCAGCAGGCACACACTTTGCCGAAACTGTTTGCGCTTTTGTTTGTTCCGTCAAATTCGGGGCTGTGGGAGAAGTCGAATCCGTATGACAAGCCTCCGCGCCGGCTTTGAGGGCAATCTCAAAACCTTGACTTTGTAACCACTGGGCAAGTTGACCTTCGGAATCTTCTTCGGTTCCTCCGTTTTCACTTTCGTCGTCTTCGAGTTCCATTTCCACTAAAAGCGCGAAAAACTCATATAATTCATTTGCCAACGCAGGATAACGAAAAGCAAATTCATCAACTAAATCCGCATTTCGGTTATTATTCCATGCGATTTCGATCTGCGCGTATAGGTGATTTCGCAATTCTTCGTCCTGTAAATTTTCCTCTTTCTTCCGGGGGTTCGTGTTCATTTTGATCACCTCGTTTTGATTGGGCATAACTCCTTTTTTAACTTTTCTGTATTTTTTCGCGACTGATAAATTTTCTAAGCCAGTCAGTGTCAATTTTAAGTTCTTTGTCGGCGCGAATGTTTCCGGCGAGTACACTTCTGATCGTGGCAATTCTCCGCGCTATCTGGTGACGGCTGAGTCCCGTCTGTTCTGTTAAAGGAGGCTTTCCGTTTTCAGACCTGCCGCTTGAAATCGGCGACGGGTCATCACCGAATTGGTCGATCGCAATTTGTTTAAGAAGCGGTTCTTGAATCTTATCAATAGTCCTTTCGATTATCTCCTCGACTAAAGAGATTTGGCTTTTTTTGAGTCCGACGTGCCAGGAAAAAGCCGTAGACAATGCTTCATCTTCACCTAAACTTTCAGCTGGGTTGACTTCGTCCTCTTCCTCGCCATTACCTTCCTCCGAGCTTTGTTCCGAACCTGAGGCGGCGGCTTTCGCTTTAGTAATCGAGACGCGCTCGCCGCCTAGTTTTAAGGTCAGCCGTTCTCCTTCTCTTCCGAAATTTTCCCGCCAGGCGTCGATCATGCGCTGAGCGCAAAAAGTCACCCAAGCGGTTTCCGCCAGCGAGCCGCGTTCAGTAGGTAAAACTTTCATGATCTGAATGCGTGTATCCTGTATTAAATCCTCATCCAAAAACCAGCCTTGTTCGGGAGGGATTTTATTTCGTATCAAACTTATTACTTTTGATAAATTCTTTTTTTGTAACAGTCTCTCTAGCGTAGCCTTCATTCCCGCTTCATTTTTGGCTTGGCATAATTGCCGATATGCACGCGCCAAAACCTGAGGGGGAATGCTCGCGCTGCTCTTGTTTTCCATCAAGCTTATATATTCGTCAGAGCCAAGGCGCGGAAGCTGCTCGAATAAAGCCTGATAATCCTCGGAGTTCCTTGTTCGATTGGAAATTGTTTTAAACTTCGTCATTACCTTCACCAGCACTTAATTTATTTCATCGCTTTTTTCAACCATCCAAAAGCCATTTCTTTCTCCAGTCGGATATACGGCAACAAATGTTTTTATGCGCGATTTTTTTCTTCGGATATTTTCGGGGACATAAATGATTGTCAGGATTAATTTGTAGAGACAACGTTCCAAGCTCTATTCAAAGCGGCTTTATCTTCTTTCGCTCTAAATGTTCGGACTGTGCTTTCGGAAGTTTTTCCAAATGAAAGCTGGAATATTATACAGCAACTCGATTTCTCTACCCTACATAATTCGCAGCAGATTCCATCCCTGGCGCCCGGATGGTCAGGACTGTTTTTCATTTTTGATTAAGGGTTCGAGAAACGTTCGCTCTTCCGGTCGCAACTCAAACAAGACGCGCCGGTCTCCGGTTTCCGTATAGCTCACGATTTTACTGATCACGCGCAGCGCTACCATAAACTCGTCCGAATCTTTCAGCTCCTCCTTAACGACGCCAAACCATTTTTTTAATTGGGACGGGTTTTGCTCACGGAGCGCCGCCTCCGACAGATATAGCGAACAACGAATCAGGCTTTCCCCGAAGACATCGTCCGCACCTGCCGCCTTCAGCTCAACCGCTAGATCACTAATCCTTTTCTTCAGCACTCGGATATTGAGATAATCTTCAAGTAGGTAGCTTTGAGTTTTTTGCAGCAACAACGCCCTCAATTCGAGTAACCTGTCAGGATTGACGTTTTCCAGATCACTCATGCGTTCAACCGAGAGAGGCTCACTTTCCACGTTGCTCCGTGGGATTGTCTGGTCGGAAATTTCCACCTCCGTTTGGCGCTGACGTGTTCTCCAAAAATCCCGTGCTGTGCGCCGGATTAGCGCGTTTAAATAGCCTACCGGATTACCGGAGGAGATGATCTTCTCGGCTCTGTTTTCAATCAGAGCGAACAATTCGAGCAGAGCAGTCTGTGCCACGTCCTCATAGGAACCAGAGACCCAGTCTGATTCAAATTGATACCCGCGCATCGCTAGGTGAGCCATCTTTCTGGCGGCTTCGGCAACAATCCGCGCGTTTGTCTCGCGTTCTGCCTCTTCCTTTAGGAGCAGCGAAAACAGTGCCTGATGAACTCGGTTGGTGTTGGAAAGCGCAAACAGAATTTCAGCGCTCTGGTATTGGCTTAGTGCTGCCTGAATGTGCTCTCGCTCGGATCTCGGACCACCGCGCTCCTCCTCCTCCAGCGGCGTCTCCGGCAGGTATTCGAGCCGTTCACGCAACTCTTCGGTCGTATACCAGGAGCGCAGCAGATCCACAATCAGACGGATCGGTTTATCGCGGTGTTTTTTGACTTCGACACAGAGGCGCATTAACGGCTCGCGCAGTTCGTAGTATGACTCGCGCCCGATTGGATTGTCCTTGACGTAGCCCTTTTCGCGTAGCGCCTTGAGCTGCCCGGAAGCGGTCTGGTGGGTCATAAAGTTGCGGGCAGCGATCTCCTTAACGCTAAGCGCATTTCCCCGGTCGCAGAGAAGTTCCACTATTTTTCGCTGCTGCGGCGAGAGCCACCGAATGCGTTCCTGATAATAAGGAGTTAACTCGTCCAGCGTTCGCATCATCGCTTCAATCAACTCGTTGAATGCTTCGCGCGTCAGAAATTCCGAGAAAATAATGTAGACCCGGTGATT
>DASVRL010000087.1:0-6978 GCA_036388635.1 Pyrinomonadaceae bacterium | reverse complement strand
GTTCGGTTTTTCCCACGAAATCGCCGGTCTGCCCGTCGGATTAACGCTGCGGTCGCCGACCGCAGCCGTGCCGGAAGCTATTTCGCTCGGCTTTACCAGGCGCGCCGCCGGTTTCGTTTCCGTCGCCGGTTTCGTTTCCGCCGACGGTTTTATATCAGCCGGCGATTCCGTCTCGACGGGCGGTTTCGGCTCAAATTCAAGTTTTGGTTTCGGCGCGGTCGAAAAAATTTCGCCGGTGGTGGGCGGCGCAAAATCCGTCTGAATCTTTTGTTCGGCTTTGATAAATTTCGGCACGGGCGCGAGGCTTTCGTCCGCTTCGGCGCGTTTCGGCTGCGTTTTGCCGAGCAGCGTGGAGAACACGCCTTTTTTGCCTTCGCCGGATTTCACGCTCGCCGACAGCGCGGGCAGCAGTCGTCCGCCGTCGTTCGAGCAGAATCGCTGGCTTCCATCTTCGTAGGTGCGGCGGCACTTGGGACAATAGAACATCGTTGCTTCACCCATAAAAACGCCCATAAAAAGTTATTGAAATCCTCGCTTCGGAAATTAAACGTCTTCAAACGCTTAAAGGGTAATACACCTAATCCTTCGCGGTTTTCAATAATCTGTTTTAACTTTTTTGGGCTTCGGTTAATTTGTTGACCAAATCCTTTTTTTCCTCGTCGAGCAGCATCGCCTGCCGGTAAACGCGCGCGGCGTCCGCTTTTTGTCCTTTTCGCAAAAAGCCGTCGCCGACCATCTCAAATTCCTGCGCGAGCTGTTTCTTTTCATTGGCGGAAACAATCTTTACGGCTCTCATCAAAGTCTTTTCGGCTTCCGCGTAATTTCCGCGCCGCGCGTAGAGCGAGCCGAGCTGCGCGTAGGCGATAAAGCTGTTCGGGCTGACGCCGATGCTTCTTTTTAAAAGACTTTCGGCTTCCTCGAAATTTCCGCTCGTCGTCAAAGCGCGCCCCAGTAGATAAAGCGCCGTCGGATTTTTCGGATCTTCGCGGACGGCGCGCCGCAGCAGCTGCTCGGATTCGGCGTAGCGCTGTTGCGACTGCATCACCTCGGCGATCAGAATCATCGTCGGCACGTCTGAGACGAGGCGAATCGCGTCTTTGTAGGCTGCCGCCGAATCGTTGTTTAAACCGTTGCGGCGCAAAAGCCTGCCGAGATGCGCGTAAGCCAGCGCAAATTCCGGGTCGAGCCGGACGGCGTTGCGATAAGCCTGTTCGGTCTCGATGCCGATTTTTCCGCCGAGTTCGAGCGCCACACCGAGCTGGTCGTAAGCCACGGCGTTTTTGGCGTCAAGCTCGATGGCGCGGCGCGCCATTTTTTCCGCTTCCGCGTAGCGCTGCGATAGATTAACGCCGCCGACCGGCTGGGATAAAACAAAGCTCAGAGCGATATGCGCTTCCGCGCTTTGCGGTTCGAGCGCAATTGCCTGCCGGTAAGCTTTTTCGGCTTCTTCCCAGCGCTGCTGGTCGCTGAAAATATTTCCTAACCCGTAGATGGCGCGCGAGTCGCGCGGGCGGATGCTCTGCGCCCGGCGATAAGCTCTTTCGGCAGAAGGATAATCGCGGTCGTCTCGTGCCAGATTTCCCAATTCGATGGCGTCTTCGAGATTTTCATCCACCGAGACGGTCGTTGTCTTACCGACATTGATAATAATGTTATCGGGCGTCGTTTTCAACGGCTTGACCGGCGACTTGACCGCCTGAGTTTTATTCGCGCCGGTTTTGACGCCGGCGTTTTTCGCCGCTGCCGATTTGGTTTTGGTTTTGGGAGTTTTCGCGGTTGTCGTCGCCGTCGTTGTCGTCCGGTTCGATTTGGGCGGCGTAATTTTGGCGGTTTCCGGTTTCGGCGCGGCGATTTTCTTTTTCGGAGGAGCCGTCGTTTTCGGCGCGGGCTTGGTTTTTTTCGTAGTTTTCGGATTCGGCGCGCGAAAAATCCGGCTGCTGCTGCCCAAATCGCCTAAATCCTGCGCCGCAATCGCCTGAACGGACAAACAACCGCAAACCACGAACCAGAAACCGAATTTTCTCACTGCTTTTACCATAAAGGACTGAAACTCCTAAACTTTACTAATCGGAACGCGCCAGCCGAAATCCGAGCAAGCCGTCGCGCCGGTCAGGCGGCACGTCATAGCGGGTGGTCGATGTAATAGCTCTGTCGCCCGCCGATTTGCTGGTGTAACCGCCGCCGCGAATAACGATATTGTCCGGTTTGCTGAAGCCGACGTTGCTGTTCGGATACGGCTTTATTTTCGAACTCGTCCATTCCCAGACGTTGCCGATTAAATCCTGCACGCCCCATTTATTGGCGCCGTTGGCGACCGAGCCGACCGTTTTCGGCGCGGTCTGGTCGATAACCGAGCGTTGATTTTCCCATCTATCGCCCCACGGGTAAAGATTATTTTCGCCGCCGTTGCGCGCCGCGTATTCCCATTCTTCCTCGGTCGGCAAGCGGTAGGTGACGCCGCCGTCGCGTTTCGAACGCCACTCGGCAAAAACCTTTATATCGTCGAGCGAGACGTGAACGACCGGAAAAGTTTCCTGACCCGCGAGCGGCTTGCCGTTGACCCAATGCGCGGGCGGCGTGTATTTCTCCTGCGTCACAAAGCCGTGATATTCGGCATTGGTGACTTCGGTTTTATCCAACCAGAAATCCTTTACTTCGACTTCGTGTTCGGGCTGTTCCTGCGGCGCGCCGTCGTTGCGTCCCATTTTGAATTTTCCGCCCGCGATTTTCGCCATCTCGGTTTTTACTTCGATTACCGGCGTCGAAGTCACGTTCGGCGTCGGGCTGTTGGTTACATTGACATTGCCGGTGACCGTCGTCCGACCAATCAAACCCATCCAGTAAGCGCTGACCGCTCCAATTGCAGTCAGTAACAATAAACCTGAGATTCCAATAATCGCCAGCAAAAGCGGTGAAAATAAACCTTTTTTCGGCTTCGGCGGCGATTGCGCGACGGCTGCCGGCTGCACATGGGTTTGCGGCTGCGGCGGCGCGGTTTGCTGCGCGAAGCCCTGCGTTTGCTGGACGCCGCCTAAGCTTTGCGGCGTGTTGAAAGTGTTCGCCGCCGGATTGGTCTGATTAAAAACTCCCGGCTCGGATTTTTGATTCGCCGTCGCCGCCGTCGCCGCGTTTCTCAATTCGGCGACCACCTGCTGCGGTCTGCCGTCGCAAAGAATATCGTTTTCCCAATCCTGAAAGCCTTGTTTGCTGACGCGCAGCCGATGATTTCCGCTTTGCAGTCCTTCGAGCAGCAGCCAGCCGTTCGGCTGCGTTTGTCCGACGGCGACGTTATCGACAAAAACATTCGACTGCGGCGGGCTGGACAGAATATGAATCGAAGAAACGGGCAGAGCCGCGCTCGACGATTGCTGTCTGCCGGTCGCGTGAACGCTCGCCGCCGAATAGCCGACCGCCGCGCGCAATTCTTCGACCATCTGCTCGACCGTCTGCGTTCGTTTGGTGCGGTCTTTTTCCAGCGTGTGGCGAACGGCGAGCTCGACTTGCGGCGCGATGGACAAGCCGAATTCGGCAAAGCTCGGCGGCGGGTCGGACAAATGTTTTTTCATAATCGCCGGAATCGAAGAGCCTTTAAACGGCACGTCGCCGGCGAGCATCTGGAAAAGTATTATGCCCAGAGAGTAAATATCCGCCTGCGCGTCCGGTTCTTCGTCCGCCCATTGTTCGGGCGCCATATAATAGGGCGAACCCATCAATCCGGTCGTCTGCGCCTGTATGAAAGAGCCTAAAAGCTCGCCCGATTTTATCTTCGCCAAACCGAAATCGAGAATTTTGACCGCTTCCGCCATCGTCGTTTTGTCTTTACAAATCATGATATTGAGCGGTTTCAAATCACGGTGAACGATGCCCTGCCGGTGCGCGGCGTTAACGCCGCTGCCGATCGCGCTCATCAATTCGACGGCTCTTTCGGGCGAGAGACGTTTTTCGCGCGCCAGCAAATCGTGTAGGGAATCGCCTTCGACAAATTCCATCACGAGAAACGGCATCGTGCCCTGCACGACGCCGAAATCCGTGACGGCAATCACGTTGTTATGGCGAATCGCAGCGGCGGCTAAAGCTTCCTGTCGAAAGCGCGTGACCAGCTGCGGGTCGTTGCCGACAAGGTCCGGCAAAATGACCTTGATGGCGTGCTGCGTTTTCAGATAAGCGTGCCGCGCGCAGTAAACCACGCCCATTCCGCCCTGTCCGAGACGTTTTTCGAGCTTGTATTTTCCTTCGAGAACCGGCTCGCCGCTTATCGAATGAAAAGTCGGCTGCCCGTCTTCGGGACAGGCGGTAACTTCATCTGCATAACAACGCTTACACTGTTGACACTCTTTCATTGTTTCAGGTTATACGAAATTCTCAGGCGGAACGTTTTTTGCAGAATTGGCGCTCTCGACAAATCTGCAAACGCATCGATTTAGACTCAAATCTTTCTGCAACGGGTTCGTCAAAATTTCTGCTCGTCTGATTTTAATTGCTTTACCTTTTACAGGCAAGGAAAAACAAACGGCGTGAAAAGGTAAAAACCAATTCACGCCGAATCGTTTGCAGTTTCAAATACTAGCGAACCGTCACCGTCAGATTAAAACGAGTCGAGCGGCGACCCGAATTTTTAATCGTAATGTAATGGTCGCCGTTCCGGTTGATATCGACCTGCGCGTAACCGTTGTCGCCCCACGCCAGATGCCCGTTGCGCCCGGTAATTTCCAAATCGAGCCGGTTATTTCCGGAGGTCACCTGCACGGTCATCGTCTGCCCGCGCGCCACATTAATGACATATTCGCGGACGCCTTCCGGAGCGATCGCGCCGCTCAGGGTCGTCGCGCTTCTGCCGCGGGCAAAGCGAATACGCGTCTGCGCCAGTGAATCGCTCGCGAGCGAAACGACAATCATCGTCGCGATTAAAACTTTTAAGCCGAAATTTTTTAACATTTTCTCTCCTGTTTCTGTCAGATAAATTTCAAAACTACCCGAAATTTGACGAACGCGCAAGAATGTTTTGCTTTAGTTTTTTATGACGATATTTACCAAACGCTTCGGCACGACGACCACCTTGACGATTTGCTTGCCGTCGACGTGTTCCCTGATTTTCGCGTCGGCTAAAGCCATCAGCTGCAATTCGTCGTTCGAGGCTTCCGGCGAAGCCAGAACGCGCGAGCGGAGTTTGCCGTTAACCTGCACCGGAATCTCGATTTCGTCGGCTTTCGCCAGCTCCGCTCGATATTCGGGAAACTGCGCGCCGTTTGCCAAAATTCCGTCCTCGTTTCCGACGATGTTGGCGTAAAGCTCTTCCGCCGCGTGCGGCGCGAAAGGCGCGAGCATCAAAATCAGGCTTTCGACGGCTTCGCGCAAAGCGTAAACGTCGGCTTCGTTCGCCGTTTCAGGCTCGATTTTGAAATCGTGAATCGCGTTCGACAATTCCATCAAAGCCGCGACCGGCGTGTTAAACTGCAAAGATTCGAAATTTTCCGTCACGCGCTTGACGGTCTGATGCGTTTTCTGCCGCAATTTGCGTGCGTCGGCTGAAAATTCCGGAGGCTCGACCTGCGCCGCGTTTTGCAGCGCATCTTTCCATTTCCAGACAAAACGCCAGACGCGCTGTAAAAATCGTACCGCGCCTTCGATGCCCGATTCGTGCCAGACCAGTTCGTTTTCCGCCGGCGCGGCAAATAAAACGAACAGGCGCGCCGCGTCCGCGCCGAAATCGCGCACCATATCGTCCGGGTCGACGCCGTTGCCTTTCGATTTCGACATTCGCTCGACGGCGTATTTCAGAGGCTTGCCGTCGACGCTTTCCGCGCCCGTGATTTTTCCCTTTTCGTCGCGTTTGACCGAAACCGCGTTCGGCGGGAAATAAATTCTTTTTCCGCTCGAATCGTCAAAAAACGTTTCGCCGACGACCATTCCCTGCGTGAGCAGTCGCCTGACCGGCTCGCTGAAGCCGACCATTTCCAAATCGCGCATCACCTTTGTCCAGAAACGCGTGTAAATCAAATGCATCACGGCGTGGTCGTCGCCGCCGACGTATTGATCGACCGGCGTCCAGTAAGCGACCACTTTCGGGTCAAACGGCTGTTCCGTATTTTTCGGGTCGGTGTAGCGGAAAAAATACCACGACGAATCGACAAAAGTGTCCATCGTATCGGTTTCGCGTTTCGCCGGCTCGTCGCAATTCGGGCAGGTCGTGTTTACAAATTCTTCGACTTTCGCCAGCGGCGATTCGCCGACGCCCGTGAACGGCGCGCTTTCCGGCAGTTCAACCGGCAGATTTTCGTATTTTTCGGGCACGACGCCGCACGTTTCGCAGTAAATAATCGGAATCGGCGTGCCCCAGAAACGCTGGCGCGAAATGCCCCAATCGCGCAGGCGATAAGTCGTCGCCGCTTCGCCGAAGCCGTGTCTTTCGGCGTGTTCAGCCATTTCCTTGATCGCCTTCGCGGAAACTTTATTTGACCATTCGTTCGAATTTATTAAAATTCCATATTCCGTAAAAGCCTTTTCAATCTCCGGTTGTCCTTCCGATTGATTGTTTTCCAATCTATTTTCACCTGTGTTGGTCTGTGAATCGGCTTCTGTTTTTTCTCCGACGCGCTCGGCTAAAGTTTCTCTCTTTCTGATAACCTGCCGAATCGGCAAATCGTATTTCCCGGCAAATTCAAAATCGCGCTCGTCGTGCGCCGGGACAGACATCACCGCGCCCGTGCCGTATTCCATCATCACGTAGTTGCCGACCCAGACCGGCAATTCTTCGCGGCTAAACGGGTTTATCGCTTTCAAGCCGGTATCGACGCCTTCTTTTTCCTGCTCGGCTTCGTGGTCGACGACTTTCAGCTTGTCGGCTTTGATTTTTTCGATGACGGCTCCGGTTTCCTGCGAAAAATTTGCCAGATTCGCTTCGACAATCGGATGCTCAGCCGCGACGACAATGGCGTTGGCGCCGTAAATCGTGTCGATGCGCGTGGTGAAAACGCGAAT
>DASVRL010000086.1:0-3955 GCA_036388635.1 Pyrinomonadaceae bacterium | reverse complement strand
TTTGCCGCAATTTCGGCATAAATAGCGTTGTGTGCCGCAGCGACTCTTTCCGTTTTTTATCTGCTTTTCTGAGTTTTCACAATTTGGACAAGCTGGCATTGAGAAAGTTTATCTTATCAACATTCATTTAGTCACTCCCTTCTTAAAAAAAATCTTGACTACACATTTTAGGTTATGCTACTTTCTTTTCACCGACAAGAGTATCATCCCAGTATTTTGTAGAGAACCAGTATTTTGTAGAGAAGAAGTTCCAGACGAACTTTTAAGTTGGATGCAAATGAGAATTTTTCTGCCGAGAGAAACTTTTCAAGTTTGCGAAAGAAGCTGCCGGCGAACTAAGTTCGCCGGGTTTAAAAGCCAGCAGCATTTATCGAATTGGCTGTTCGACTGAATAAATCCCGGATTTATCCGTCCGACGAGCCGAATTCCGGAAATCTCTTAAGTCGATGAAAGTGTCGGGTTATTTAAACTTTAACAATTGGCGGAACGGTTTCCGCTTAGCAGCTCAGGTAATTTCCGGTCATTGCCCGGATAGGAAAAGATTCGGAAAAAGTCGATTGTCAATTTTTGACAATCGACTTTTCCATTTATAAAATCAGGCGAATCGGTTCGATTCGGGTTGATACCGATTTTTTTCAACGAGTTTGATTTGAAGGTTGAAACAAAATAAAAGCCCAGGCAGTGACTGCAATCACCGCCTGAGCCGATTGGTTCACCTCAAGAATGGAATATCTTTTGATGCACCATCTCCATCCCGCATCTTAAGCATTCTATTCAATAAAATCAAGCAATCTACAATCAATTAAGGAAGCCGTTCGGCTTTCCTCTGACCTGCGTATACCCGTTCTGCGTCTGCGGGTAGCGTCCACCGCGATTCAGGCGCCTGGATAGAAGAACATATGTCAAAAAAAAGGCGACAAACCAAAGCAGACAAACCCACAGAAACGAAAACCGCAAACAAGCAGGCGCGACGACGAAAAGAGGCATCTCTCGGAAGGCGCGTGACGTTTGTTCTCGGTCTGATGCTGACCATGATTTTCAGCTTGAGCGTTTTGGCAAACTGGCATAGCCTGCCGGCGAATTCAAGCCTGCTGTTGCTGCCGTCCACAACGCCGCCGACAATGCCTGCGGAGGCTCCGGGCAAAGAATATGTTTACGCCGGCAGCGCGCTGATTTCAACCGTCGAGGCTTTTCGCCAGCCTCCCAATGATTTGGCGGTTTGGCGACCGAGCAGCGGATACTGGTATATCCTTAATTCCCAACAACAGATGGTCGCCCAGCAATGGGGCATCTCAACCGATAAGCCTGCGCCGGGAGATTTCGACGGTGACGGCAAGACGGATTTCTGCATTTATCGCCCGGATAATCCCTCAACTTCCGAAAATGAATGTCAAAACGGCTGCTACTGGTACATCATCAACAGCTCAAACGGCAGCAATCAGTTTCCGGTTTTCGGTACTTCCGAAGATATTCCGGTAATCGCCGATTACGACGGCGACGGCAAAGCCGACCTCGCTCTCTGGCGACCTTCCAATCAAAACTGGTATATCACGAAAAGCTCTAACGGTTCGACGCTCCAACAGCAGTTCGGTTCAGCGGGAGACAAACCGGTTCCCGCCGATTTCGACGGCGACGGGCGAGCCGATTTCGTCATCTGGCGCGACAGCACGGCTACTTTCTGGGTGCAAAAATCTTCCGACAATCAATGGATTTCTTACTCCGCTATCGGACAGTCGGGCGATGAACCTGTCGTCGGCGATTACGACGCCGACGGCAAAGCCGACTTTGCCACTCGCCGCCCCGGCGATAACTTCTGGCGTATACGTTACAGCTCGAACGGCGACATTTATTACGAGCAATGGGGCTTAAGCTCAGACATCGCCGTGCCCGGACGTTATAACGACTCGGTCGACTCGGACGCTAAAACGGATATTGCGGTCTGGCGACCTTCGACCGGTGTCTGGTATATACGCCGCTCAAATAACGGCAGTATGCGCGCGCAGCAGTTCGGAACGCAGGGAGACAAACCCGTTCCGGCAAACTGGCAGCGATAAATTTCGGGACAAAAGCGAAAAGTCGAAGTAAAACCGTAAATAGTCAGAAAAAGAGGCTTATCGAGTCGTAATAAACCGGCTGAGATACAGGTCGTCAGGAGCGAGGAAGAAGAGGAAAACAGTATGCGTTCAAACTATCAACACATCGAACAAATTCGGCAGGAAATCAAAAGCATCACACTATTTTTGCGGAAAGCAAAAGTATTAATTACTGTCGGGCTGGAAGGCAGACAGTGGTTGGCGAGCGCCTTGATTTGCGCAATGCTTTCGCCGGTTATCTCACTTCCCGTGCGCGCCGCCGGTTTTACCGTCCAGGGAAACGCGGAGCAATTCGAGCCGGTCAACGAACAGCTCCCTGTCTGGAAGCAGGCATGGCGGAATTTAAACGTCGGGCTTGAATTCTGGTCAGCCTATCTCGGAAATAAACTTGTGTTCGATGATGACGAAAAAGATATTGAAAAGAAAAACTCCGCCGACAAAAAGAAGAAAGGCAGGAAAAGCGTCGCAAGCGAAGAAAAGGAAATGAAACCGAACGCCAGAAGGGCGGCGCCCGAAACGGAATCCGCCGTCGTTTTGCCGGAGGAAGAAAAGAAAAATTTAAAAACCGAAGACGCGAAATCCGAAGAAAAACCGGTGCCGGCAGGCAAAAACAGCGCCGCTCCGGTAAACATCAAGAATAAAACCCCTCAGTCAGCGCCGGTGCGCGCATTTAATCAACTGCCTCTTGACGAGCGGGACTCGATTTACACGGTTGAAAATAATTTAGGAAGCCCGTACGGGCAAAGCGAATTGGATTCAACGAACGAAGCCTCGGCGCTCAGAATCCGTCATCGCGCCGGAATCGCCAATTTTAATTTTGAAATCCCTATCGCCTCACTTTCCGGCAGAGGCATAAATGCCGGCGTCGCGTTAAATTACAACAGTCGAGCGTGGAATAAATCCGCAACCGTAAACCAAAATAACACTCTTGTCCCGCATTTTACATACGATGTCGACCAGAGCTGGATTGCGCCGGGCTTCACCACGGGTTTTGGTTATCTGGAAACGGCGGCGCAAACGCGAAATATTATCTACAATGCGCCGCACAACAGCTGGCACACGGAAATACAGCCGCTCGGTCTGACCGACCCGGACGGAACACGCCATCAACTGGTATGTAAATCCTCTTCGACTATTCCCGGAACTAGCGGCTACCAGACCAGATGTAACGTTTACGCTACCAGCGACGGAACATTAATAGAGTTTGCGGCAAAACCCTGGATAGCCAACCCGAATAATTCCTGGACGCCTTACACGGGCACATATCATCAAATCAGCTTTGCGACCGTCTATCCGGACGGCTCCAGAGTTTGGTATAGCGGCGCATTCGGCAGCGGATTAAACCGCAGACATTATCCGCTTATTATTCAAGACCGCAACGGCAATCGCCTCAGAATCGTCTACCAATCCGACCAATCAGGACGCATCGACTATATCCGCGATACTTTGAACCGCGATATTAAGTTTCATTACGGCACCGACCCCAATAATAATTCCAACAAACTGGTCGCCATCACCATTCCCGGTATGGGAACAAACGAAGAGATTCAAGCCGTCCGTTTTTACTACGAGACGATGAGCCTGGAAACCGACGGTTTTGTCAGCGATGCCGTCGTCACCGCGCCGCCGACCATCAGCGTCTTAAAATATGTTTATATGCCCGACACGAAAACCGGCTATAAATACGAATATCATCAGAAATACGGAATGATCAAGAAAATCACCCGGCTTTACGGAATGCAGGGCAGCACCAACGCTACAGATACGACCGGAACCGTGACGGAAGGCATCTGGGCGGCGAAAACCGAATACGATTATCCGGACGGCAGCACGCCGCAGGAAGACGTGCCGAAATACACGAA
>DASVRL010000085.1:0-12481 GCA_036388635.1 Pyrinomonadaceae bacterium | reverse complement strand
GGATGGGGCGAGCAGTGGTGTTTTTTCGTCAATTCCGCCAGCTTTATTCCAGCCGTCGTCGGAATACTGCTGATGAAGGAGATACCGGAGAATAAGTCAAAGCCAGAGCGCTCGACGCTGCTCTTTAATGTGGTTGAAGGTTTTAAAATCGTCAGCGGACATTCGATTATCCGCAACGTGCTGCTGCTAACCGCGCTTTTAGGTTTAGTCGGCATGTCTTTTACAGTGCTTCTGCCGGTTCTGTCCGGTCAGATTCTGCAAGCCGGACCGAGCGGGCTCGGACAACTGGTCGGCGCTGCCGGCGGCGGTGCTTTACTGGCGTCGCTCTCCTTTACAGGTTACAGAAATTCAAAAGGTCTGGGGCATTGGATTATCGTTTCTTCAATAATTTTCGGCTTCGGCTTGATATTCCTATCGCTATCGGATTCATTCCGGATATCGACGGCGCTGCTTTTTATTCTCGGCTTTTCACAGGTAGTACAATTGGATTCAGCCAATAAGCTGCTCCAGTCGATAGTCTCCGACCATCTTCGCGGACGTGTGATGTCGTTTTATATTCTTGTCCTGATGGGGCTGACTCCGTTCGGGACACTGGCAGCTGGCTGGCTGGCGGCTTATATCGGAGTATTACCGACAATGGCAATTTGCGGCGCGCTCTATCTGGTTTTTGCCGTCATCGTCGTCATCAGATTGCTCCAACACATTCGCGCCGAGCAAGCCGCCAGCCGTCTTTATTCAGTTTCTCAATCGGAGGCGCTCCGGTAACGCCCCTGCTACAGCGATAGATAATTAAGGCGTAACTTTATACCGGTCTCGCGGATAAAGCACGGCTTGTCTGACATTACTCAAACCTAAAACCTGCATAGTCAGCCGTTCGAGACCGATGGCAAGCCCGCCGTGCGGCGGCATACCCAATTCGAACATTTTCAGGTGAGATTCAAAATTTACCGGCTCGATATCCCGTTTCAGCAGAGCCGCCTCTAAATCTTCTCTTCGATGCAGCCTTTGCCCGCCGGTGGTTATTTCGAGCCCGTTATATAAAAGGTCGAAACTGTTCGCCGCGCCTTCGGTGCCGCGCGGAGCGGTATAGAACGGACGGCTTTCGAGCGGGTAGCCGATAACGAAAACCGCCGGTAATCCGGTTTCCTTTTCAGCGATTTTACATATTTGCCTTTCGCCTTCGGGGTCTAAATCATCCACTAAATCCGTCCGTCCGAAATTGTCTTTCAGCAGCTCGAGGCAATGGCTGAATTCCCAGATGGGAACATTCAGCAGGGAAGGCAGCGGCGGCTGTTTATAGCTTTCCAGAATTTCGGCATATTCGTTATTGATACGCTCAAAGATATA
This sequence comes from Pyrinomonadaceae bacterium, assembly GCA_036388635.1. Taxonomy (GTDB): domain Bacteria; phylum Acidobacteriota; class Blastocatellia; order Pyrinomonadales; family Pyrinomonadaceae; genus JALZHR01. Next base: position 11,134 of record DASVRL010000085.1, on the reverse strand, counting down.
TGTCAGCAGCTCTCGCTCAATTTGAATTACATCCTCCGGACCGTCTATAAAGCCGAGTTCAAAATCGAGCGAGTAATATTCCGTCAGATGCCGGCTGCTCGCGTGCGGCTCGGCTCTGTAGACGTGACCGGTTTCATAGACGCGCTCAAAACCCGCCACCCCGTGTTCTTTATAAAACTGCGGGCTTTGGGCGAGATAAGCCACGCGCTCAAAATACTTAATCTCAAACAGATTAGTTCCGCCTTCGGTGCCCGAAGCTACTATTTTAGAGGTGATAATTTCCCTGAAAAAGCGATTGTTCAGAAACTCGCGGAAATATTTGAGAAGCGCCGCCTGGATAAGAAATATATTGCCGATCGTCTCGTTTCTGACTGCCAGCGGGCGATAGTCCAGCAATGTTTCAGGTCCGACCGATTCGATGTTCGAAGAAGCGTTAAAAGGAAGATTGTTTGACGACGGGTTGAGAATCTCGACGCGAATAACGTCGACCTCATACCCGAGCTTGGAGCGGCTCTCAAGCCGCACCTTTCCGTAGATTTCGACGGCGTCGTCTAATTTTAGACGCACATCTTTGAGTAATTCGGGGTCAGCCACGCATTGAACCTCGCCCGAACAATCTCTTAACACTATGAATGCTGTTTTTGAGAGCTGACGAAAACGAAAAACCCATCCGCGGATGAGAATATCCTGCTCAACAAATTGATCAATATTCCGGATAAAAATGCGTTGAACGGTTGTAGATGCCATTATAGAAACTCCTGACGTAAATTAAAATCGCTTTTTACTGGAACCCAAAATTTGCGGCGGTGCCATCCAGTTTCCGGCAAAATTTGCCGGCTCTTAATTTACGCTGTTTCGTAGCACTACGTCTCAACCTATTTCAGTCTGCTGATGTTCAACTTCTGTTTCAGATGAGCCTCTCCAAGGGGTCTTTCCTTTTCTTAGAGTTAATAAACATATATCACTGCGTAGTTTATAAATCAAGTTTGCCTCCGCGGCGAGCGCTTCCAGGCTGGCGGCTCCGCAAAATCAGGAGATTGCGGTTTTCCGCTCGCCGGAAGTTGAATGCTTTTGCTCCGGTTTTTTCTGACAGGTCGGGTCGGGCACGGACGGTATCATTAAAGATGATGAATGTTTCTCTAGGCATCAGCGGCAATTCAAAGCTCATTGCTTCATCCGCTGCCGAGCCGACGGCTGAATAAATCAGAGCGCCTCTGAAACGGATGCCTCCAAATATATTATATTTTGTTTCGTTGTATCGAGTTGGCAAACAATCCCCGTCGGGATTGTGATTAAAGGGTCGGTATGTGAGAAATCGACCCCGGAAACAACAGGGAAGTCGTAGCCTTTCGTCGCCTCTTGAAGAATCATTTCAAGAGAATCGTTATTAGAAAACTTCACTCCGGAAGGAAATCGCCCGATGATTAAGCCTTGAATTTTTTCATAGACGCCCAACTGGCGTAAATGTGTAAAATACCGGTCTATTTCACCGGTCGTGTAGCCGCCGCTGCCTTCCAGAAAAAGAATAGCTTCATCAAACGGCGGCATATATTCGGTTCCTGCCAGAAGAAGCAAAGTGGAAATTTCACCGCCAATCGCAATACCTCGGGCTTTCCCCGGCTGATGAACAATCCATCCGGCATTCTTCTTCCACTCTCTGGGTGCGAAGTTTTCCTTTAAGAACCATAAATCCTCCGCCCACATCGCCGAGGGTTTGATAACCAAGCGTTTCTTGCCCTCTATAATTACCGCGTCGAAACATTCCTCCGTATATTCAGGCAATTCCGGCTGGCAGAATGTGGAAAACACCGGTCCGTTAAAAGTAACCAATCCCGTTTTCGCGTAAATACCGAGGCTAAGAGCCGTAATATCGCTAAATCCGATGAAGATTTTCGGATTGCGACGAATCGTCTCATAATCCAGATTCGGAAGAAGCTGGTGCGAGCTGGAGCCGCCCAATCCAGCCATTATTGCCCGGATGCTCCGGTCTTCGAACATTTTCATTAAATCATCCGCCCGCTCGAGCGCGGTGCCGGTCGAATGTCCGAAGCGGGTGCGCGTGTACTGACCTTCGACTACTTCAAAGCCTTTACTTTTTAATTTATCGACGGCGTCCCGCCACAATTGCGGGTCAATCACATCTGCCGACCAGCCCGGACAGACGACGCCGATCCGGCTGCCCGGAACAAGGCGCGGAGGCTTTATTTTATTAAAAGTCATAACGGAAGCTGTTGACGATAAAAATTCCGGGAAGCGCTCGTCGCCGGCAGCAAATGCCTGGAATAGATTATCGCCGGTAAATGAACGGGTAAAAGTTTCATCAGGCTGGCGTTTCCTTTCCTTTACGGGTTTTCTCCGAGTAATTCATCCACTTCCGGACGAGAAGCTTTTCGACGGCGATCGAAATCGGGTTGGTTTCACATCTCGGCTCGTGTGGATACAGTTCCCAGGCTTCCTGCTCCTGCAAACCGATCCAGGCGTCCTGAACCTGAATTCTCTTTAAAATAAGCGGCGAAAAAAGAGTCTGGAAAGGCTTCCGAAAAAACCTGTGTATTCCGCTTGACCTGACATACATAGTTATAAATGCCTTCACGTGTTTTTCGTTAACGGGCAAAAAATACGCCCAGACTTTAATTTTTTCGCCTACCTCCGCCAGGTGATGCGGATACAGGTAATGCACTTTAAGCGATTCGACGACCTGCCGGTTTCCGCCTTCGCCGAGGATGGTCTTGAATAATCTTGCCGCCTTTCCGCGCGTGCTGATGATTTCATATTCTCCGGTGACTGAATTTTCTTCGCTTTGAAGCTTGACGAGCTTGATATCCGACCACGGTTGGAATTTTCGATGGAGGTGAAAATGGTAATAATCCATTCCGTTAATGATGCCGATTGAGTAATGGTTATAAAAATCATTATCCAGACGGAACGAAAACCATTCCTTATTTTCCAGCGCGGAAGCGTCAGGTATGGTTGCGGCGTCGGCAAGCTGGAAATCACCGGGAAAAATCCAAATCAAGCCGTTCCGGCACTGCGTCGGATAGTGCCGGAGTTTAATACTGGGAATCTTTTTATCAGCCTCCCAGTAGGGAATTCCCGCCAGCTTTCCATCGGATTCATATTCCCAGCCGTGATACGGGCAGACGATTTTACAGCCTCTGACTTCTCCCGTATGTAATGCCACTTTGCGATGAGCGCAGCTGTTGTCCAAAGTATGAACCTGACCGGCTTGATCCCTGAAGACAACCAAACGGCGGTGCCAGAACATTACCGGCAGGGCTTTTCCTTTCGCCAGTTCTTTCTCGCGCAGCACCGGATACCAATAATTCGGGTCGACGCCTACTTGACAGAGATTTGCCTTCACGGTTTTTCCTTAATTACCTCGCTCGCCTGCTTTGAAGCAGCCGTGTTTTTTCGAATTTTATCTTTTATTTTCCCCAATATTACAGCATTATAATAAAAATCAGTCCTTGCCGGCTCAATCGCCGGCAAGCCGTTTTGGATTCTGTCCCGAAAGTTTTTCAACTGATACAGGTAAGAGGTTTTTTCCGGAATATCTACGTTTCGCTTCTCACCGTTAACTTCGTATGAGAAAAGAATTTCGGCGCTTTGCGAGTCGGATGTAACGGGTAGAAAAGGATACCGGAGCAAAACCGACCCGCGCGTGCCTGAAATCGCCGCGCGGCAATCAAAAGCTTCGGCGTGCAAATCGCAGTGAAATTTCGCCGAAATTGTATCTGAACACAGTAATTCGGCGGTTATCGACGTATCTACTCCCGATTCGGAATATTCGGCGCTTGCTTCGAGCAGAGTCGGCTCGTCGTCTCGCGTCAGCCAGCGGATAAAATCCAGACAATAACAGCCGACGTCCATCAGCGCGCCGCCGCCGAGAGCGGGGTCGAGTCTTATATCGCGCGGATTTTGTAAATCCCAAACAAATGAAACGTCGATGTTTTTAATCTCGCCGATAATTCCCGCCCGAATTTCCGCCACCGCTTCCCGAAGCGACGGGTGATGCCTGTAGTGCATTGCTTCGGCGACATACAGATTTCGCTTTCTCGCCAATTCTTCGATGACCAGAGCCTGAGCCGGGTCTGAACAGAGCGGTTTCTCGCAAAGCACGTGCTTGCCCTGCATAAGCGCCCGGATGGTCAATTCGGCGTGAAGAGCATTAGGAGCCGAAATATAAACGGCATCCAATTCAGGAGCGGAAAGTAATTCCTCGTAAGTTTCGTAAGCTTTCGGGGTTTTGTATTTATGACGGTAAGCGCGCGCTTTTGCCTTGCTTCGCGAGGCGACGCCGAAAAGCTCGACACCCTTCAAATGCGGTAATACCTGAATAACGGCGCGCTGATTTATATTTGCCGTCGAGATTATCCCGAGTCTTAGAGAAGCCATAAGATTTTGACTTTAGCTTTTAATCGTCCTTCTTAATTAATAATGAGGAGTGTAATCGGTCTGCGTGCCGATCAGCACTCTTTGCAGCCAGCGGTCGGTTCCGTCAAAGCGAGGCGAGTAAGCCGTGCGCCCGTGAACGATATGATGATTATCAATCAATACCAGGTCGCCACTATCAAGCTCAAGGACGATTGAATTCTTTAGGATTCCGTTCTTCAAGTCCGTTAATACTTCTTTACTGCGTTCATCGACGGCAGTTAACGCTTCGGCATAATGCAGGTGGCGTCGCCCGTTCCGGTACCATTCGATAGGTTTCGGCTCGGTAAAACCGGCGCCCTTTTCCGATGAAATCTGAAAGCAGAAATGCGGCGCAGCCAGTATCCTGCGCGACGGCTCGCTCATCGAATCGATTAAGGCGGCTAAATCACAAAAAACCGTTTTCGCCCGCCGGTGCGGGTCTTTTTTTAGACACAAAAGAACCAGATGTGTAGGAGTATTCGGGCGAAAAGCCGTCTCGGTATGCATCTCGAGATATACCGAATTGGAGGCGCACTGAACAGCTTCCAATTCCGGGATAGGATAGAGATTTTGTATTCGTTCGCCCTGATGCCAATCGGCAAAACCAATCGGCTCTCCGACCATCGAAGCGCCCAGAAGCAAATATTTTTCCGTCCCGACGACCTTTTCCGAGACATCGGCATAGGGAACGGTCGGCGTCGGTTTCAAAGGCGCATCGACAGGTATGCCTCGAATAAGCAGCACGCCCGATTTTCCCGGATTTTGTTTGAAAAAATTAAGCGCTTCCCGGACACGAAAGGGAAGTTTGTCCGCGCTTCCGCAAACCCTTGGATAAAATTCGTCGAAGCCCGCGCCGTACGGGTCATTGTCTATATCCTTCAAACAATCCTCGATTTGCCGGCGCTCATCTTTTTTTAGAGATATAGTCTTTAACATGGCTAATGTTTCCCCTGTGCCGTTTTCTCCGGTTAAGCCAGACTGAATACGCCGGAGAAAACGGGAAGATTATACTTCCTGATAATCTCGTAGAACCTCACGTGAACATTAATCAATTCGTCCAAATCATAGACGAACGGAATTGCCATCTGTTTCATAACAAAAGGCGTCAGGACGGTCGGCGAGGGAACGACGCTGAGCGCGGCGATGGTATCGAGACCGAATAATGTCTCGCGTGACGGTTCGATGCCGGCGAGCAGACAGCTGCCGACGCCCTGACGCCCGAAGACGGAGACCGCGTCTTCAAATATATTCACATAATCGTCAAACGTGTATGTGCTTTTGAAGCCGTGAATATACTGCTTTCTATACTCGGAGTTGACGATTTCGACGCCGCTGTTGAAACGCGAGATTCCCGCCTCTTTGAGCAGGTGCAGATAATCGAGCCGCTTTTGCCGGTCGTCCTTGATGCCGGGCGGAACTACCTGTGAAACGTAAATTCCTTCTTTGTAACCGACCTGCCGGAGAGCTTTCGCGATTTTGCAGTGCCGCTCTAATTCGGTCTTTTCGCTTGTTATGCTTCCCGTACAAAGCCAGACAATGTCGTATTTATTTCTGAAATCCTCGGCGTGGCTGTAAACATAGTTTAGACACTGGTCGTAATTGGCTTTATAGTTTGTCGAGCCGCCGCCCTGAATCGCCAGCACTTCCCACTCGTTTTCTTTAAAGCAAAAGTCGCAGGAATACGCGCAGTAGGTATGATAATCGAAAACAAAACTTCTGATTCCGTTTTCACGTAAGGTTCCGAAGTTGTACATTCCCGTAGGCGCGCGCTCAGGGTCTATAAACTGGCTGCAGGCGACCTGCTCGTGCTTATCGTTTATCCAGGCTTCGAGCGTCTCCCCGTTAAACATAAACCCGGATTCCTGATTGATACGAACGGTAACTTTTTTAAGAAAATCAGGTCCGGTAATTACGATTTCTATTCTCGGGATGACCTGCCCGAAGATTGGAAACTTAATGTCGGTGACGGTGAGCTGGATTCCATCGCGCAGCACTCCGAGGCGAAATACCTCTTCCAAACGGACTTTGTCCGTATTGGCGAGCTGCATATTGAAACTCATACCGCGTTTTGCGTGTGTCTGCATAATAATATCTCCTCTCAAACGGTGTTTATACCGAGCATCCGCGCAGCATTTTGCCCCATAATATTGGCTTTATTTTGCGGGCTGAAATCCTGAAGACGGATGCTCCAGTCGTGAACGGGATTAATAGAACTGCCCGGGTGCGGGAAATCTGTAGCAATAAGCAGACTATTGGTTATGGCTGTCAGCCGATTTACATCCTCGGCTAAACTCAGTGCGAAAAAGAAGCAATCAGTATTTTCTATATAATATCTCGGAGGCTCTTTCAGCAGATGAACCTTTTTCGACGATTGCAAAACTTCAAAAGATTCGTCTGACCGGTCGAGCCAGGCGGGCAGCCAGCCGGCATTGCATTCGAGAAAAGCAAATTTAATTTTCGGAAACCTATCCGGCAGGCGATTATCCATCAGGCTTGAAAGACACATCTGGGCAGCCAGAATCTCGTTCATATGGCTAAAAAATCGCCCGTTGCCGTCAATCCCGAGAGCCATCCCGGCGGGAATATTAAGTTGATGCGGTATCGCTACTTTGTGCAGGTGAACCACGAATCCGAGGCTTTGAACCGACTGCCAAAAAGCATCGAAATTCGAATGAAAGCACGTCGTCGAATCAGGCGGCAGCAGCGGCAGCATAATATTCTCAAACCCTTCCTTTCTCAGCCGGGTTAAATCCTCGATTGCTGCCTTTGGCTCGTAAAGACAAGTTTGAGCGACGGGAATCAGACGTTTCGCATCGGCGCGCGAAAATTCTATCAGCCAGCGATTGTAAGCTTGCACGTGAGCGCGGATGTAATCCGGTTCGAAATCGACTTCTCTGGTCCAGATAAGCCCCAGCGACGGAAATAAAATTGAAATGTCTATTCCGCGCTCGTCCATCCACTTGAGTCTCGCCGCCGGCTCGTATGATGCCGGGTGACAGGAATTCTCATACGACTCATAGTAGTCCAATTCATCTAAAACATCCCAGTTAACCGACTCGCCGGTCTGGGAATAGGGAACGCCTCCGAGCCGGCGAATTTTTTGCGAGGTCTGGTTGTTGATTACCAGTTTATCGCCGTCGGCTTTATCCCTGACGATGCGTAAACACCTATCTTTGTACAAAGGGTCTATATGATCCTGCCACATTGCAGCCGGCTCCATTATATGACCATCAGCATCGACAACCAGCGAGTGTTTCATAATATCCTTGAAATAATCTCAAATTGATAACGATTGTCGCGATACGATAAACGGTCTCGCTCAATCAATTCAGTCCCTGGAGAACATTACGGTATGCGGTCGTGTAGTTTTCCAATCGCCTGTCGGAAATAAGACGGCTCTCATTTTCCTTAAGATTTTTATAAAGTCGAGAACTCAGCAGCAATCTCTGCAGCCAGCGGTCGGAGCCGTCGTAATTGGGTTCGTAGGCGCTTCTTCCGTGAACCATATGTGAATTATCAATAATAATAAGGTCGCCGTCCGTCAGAAAAACATTGGTTATAGACGAGGCGACTTTCTTTTTCAGTTTATCGAGAACTTCCTGAGCCTCTTCGGAAATGCCGATCAAATCGTGAACGTACTCAAAGACATAATCTCCGTTCCGATTAGTTATAATCGGCATCGGCAGCGTATAGGATTTACCGTTTATTTGAATTGCCGGATTGTCCGTTTCAAACGCGAAAGACGGGCTTTTTAAAACTTGACGCTCGTCGTCCGACAGCGTGTCGATTATCTTTCCGATATCGCACACTCTCGTCTGCGCCTTACCGGTCGGGTCGCTTCTCAGACACAGAAGTGCAATATAATCCGGAGAGAATTCACGGAACGGCGTTTCAGTATGAACCAGAAACTCGACGGCGTTTGAGCCGAACTGAACTTCGCGATGTGATTTTATCGGGTATTTATTGTGGACGATGTGTCCGGCGTCCCATTCCCGAAAACTGAATGGCTCGGCAGCAATGGTGGCTAGCAGAACCAGGTAAACCTCCGAGCGTAAATCATAAAGGGATTGTCTGGCAAACGGTTCTTTCGGGGTCGGCGGCAGCTTGTCTCCCAGCGGTAATTTTTTAATTATTAAAGCTCCGCCGCGTTTAAAGTTCCTAACATTCTCGATTTCGAGCCGTATTCTCGGCGGAACCAGATTCCGGATTCCGATTATGTTTTGATAGAAAGATTCGAAATCAGAGTAAGGATTGCCGATAACCGGCGACGCCAATTCGGTCAATTCATTCTGCTCACCAGCCGTCAATGTTATAGTCCTGATGGAATTGGCAGGAGTCAACCGATGATATTTAACGGATTGCATAGTCTTTATCTCCTTTAGGCGGCTCTTTCGATATATAGTCTTCAATTAATCAGTCGACGAGTGTATTTCAGAATCGGCAAGTTCGGATAATTACTTTTCAAACAAAACAAAAAGCCGACGTATTTGAATCTAAAGCGGAATTCAGGGTTTTCGTTATCGATTGCTGAATAATAACGAGAAATCCGGCGAAAAATCGAATTTTCGCTTTTTACGAATTCCGTGGTCTTGAGCAGTTAAATAAACTGCCGGGACTTTCACCCTTCTAGATTCAACGTCGTCGGTTTATTTAAGTTTCGAGTTAAAAATTGAACTGAATTTAATCTATCTTTAAATAATTGTCAAGAATTTTTTCGCTTTTGGGCGTTGCGGGCGCGTTTCGTTTCGGCAGACGCCGGTTCGTTTGAATAAAGAGAAGATTTTATTGGTTTTTATAAAGCAATCGCGATTGCTTTGCCGATTAGAAGTTATATGCGGTGCCGTCAGAGTATGAAAAGAATGGCTGACGACTGCGCAGCCTCAAAACGCCCGTTTATGTAATAATTGATTTCGGCTTAAAAGCGGCTCAAAAACGCGGCTTTTTCAGATGTGATTTCAGGTGATTAGTTAAAATGCCGGAATATTACGGAAAATACATTTTCTTATTTATTGCGGTGATTGTCTTTACTGCGCCGGCTTGTCGACCGCCGAATATCGGCGGCGCCGGCTGGGACGAAGAACAGGCTGTTGAAGAAGCGGGGCGTTACCCAGCAATCGAATCAAGCCGTATTTCAGTGGCGACCGAGGTCGTGCCTTTCAAAACTTTCAAACAGGAATTTCACACTGTTTTCCAGGATTTTCCGTATAGCGGGAATCCGATTTCGAGCGGCGGAGCCGAGAGCACGAAAACACAAATAAGCGGAACGCCTTACTCGGTTTCTTATGAAAATTATGTTCTTAAGATTCTGCGCGACGATGTTTTAATTGCCGAAAGAAAACTGCCCAGAGTTTTTTATATGCACCCGATGAGTTCCGGGGGTAATTCCCGGAAAGTCACCAGCCGAAGACATTATTCTGTGCAGAACCAATTCGAGAGGAACGACGGGACTGCATTATATTTTTATCCTTGACGGAAACGGCGACATTTTGTTTGAAAAGGTTATGCGAGCGGCAGATGATTGGGATATTTTACCGGGCAAAGACGGTGATATTGTTATCGGCGGCGCGCACAGTAAAACAACAATCTCTCGGCGCAAATAAGTTTTTCCGCTGATGATAAAAACAATCTCAAGAGCGCCCGTTTATGAGACCGCCGCCCGATTTCGAATTATCATTAATCTAACTATAAATCCTGAGTCCGAGATGGTCGCAAGGAGCATCGGTTAAATCCTGCTCGACGCCGAGATATTTCTCCGTCGTCTGAATCGAATCGTGTCCCAAAGATAATTGAATCTGGTCAATCGGCGAGCCGCCTTTATGTGCGAGCTTGGCGAATGTTCTCCTCAAATCGTGCGGCGCGATGCCTTCATTTTTCAGTTTCTCGGCATATGAAACGACAATATCTCTGATTGCCTGCGGCGTAATCGATTCGCCCATTAAATTATCGCCTTTATTCACCCGGCGAAAAACAAAGCCTTCTTCCAGATGGGCGACCGTCTTCCACGCATCAATCGCCGCTTTCGCCCAGTTCGGCATCGGCACGGTGCGCATCTTGTCGCGCTTTCCGACAATATCGACAATCGCCCAGCGTCCTTCGCGCTGCACGATATGATGAAAAGAAAGAATCGAAGCTTCGGCGCGTCTCAAACCACAGCCAATCAGCACTGCCAGCAACGCACGGTCGCGCACGCCTTTCAAAGTTTTTACATCAGGAGCGTTGAGCCATTTTTGAGCGTCTTCTTTGGTCAGCCAGTTGCCGGTACGCCTGCCGCGAAACGGCACGCCTTTGACGGCACGAATACCGTTAGCGATTTTAGAATCCAGCAAAGCGTTATCTTCAGCTTCGGAGGCGAGTTTTCTAATCGCCGATAATTTTTGATTAATCGTGGCGGATGAAAGCTTCTGCTCGCGCAAAGATTTCACATATCTCTGAATCAGAGCCTTATTCAATTCCGGTCGATTCTGTCCGGCGTGCCAGACGAAAAATGTCTCCAGATGCCGCTGATAAGCACGACGAGAATTCTCAGACGGCAAACCATCAATCACCATATTGATGATTTTCTTTTCGGCAGAAGTCAGTTTCGGTTTGAAGAGTGCAAGCGTATTTTTCATAAAAAACCGTGATTATCATAAGCTATTCTAAATATTAATCAAAATGTAAATTTGAGCATATTTTTAATGGTTTTAGGCTTTGTGTCTAAAGTCGCTTTTGTGTCATTAGT
>DASVRL010000084.1:0-2406 GCA_036388635.1 Pyrinomonadaceae bacterium | reverse complement strand
GGACGTGCGCGGCGCGATTCGCGAAGACACCGTTTTGATCACGATTATGACGGCGAACAACGAAATCGGTACGATTCAGCCCGTCCAAGAGATTGGAAGATTAGTCCGTGAACTGCGAGAAACGGGCAGAAAAATCTGGTTTCACACCGACGCCGTACAGGCAATCGGCAGGATGAAAACGGACGTCGAGGAAATCGGCTGCGATTTGCTTTCGATGTCGGCGCACAAGCTCTACGCGCCGAAAGGCGTCGGCGCTTTATACGTCCGGCGCGGCGTTCGCCTGCAACAGCAGAACATCGGCGGGCATCAGGAACGCGAACGGCGCGGCGGCACGGAATCCGTCCCGCACATCGTCGCCTTCGGCAAGGCTTGCGAGCTGGCGCGGGAAACTTTAAACGAAAGAACCGGTTACGTCCGCAGCTTGCGCGATAAATTCGAGCAGGGCGTCACCGAGAGAGTCACGGACATCGTCTTCAACGGCGACCGCGAAAAACGCCTGCCGCATCTGTCGAACATCTCTTTTCGTTTTATCGAGGGCGAAGGTTTGCTGATAAATCTCGATATGCAGGGCGTCGCCGTTTCGACCGGCTCGGCTTGCTCGTCCGGCTCGCTCGAACCTTCGCCCGTGATTCGCGCTCTCGGCAGAAGCGACGAGCTGGCGCGCGGCGCGATTCGCTTCAGCTTCGGCAAGGACAACACGCCGGAAGAGGTCGAATACGTTCTGGAAACTCTACCGCGCGCGGTCGAAAATCTCCGCAAACTTTCACCCGCCTTTTTTAATAAGAAATGTTGAAACCTGCTGCGGCGCCAACGCGGATGCCGGCGCCTCCGGCAAGCCTGCAAGAAAAATCCGAGACTCTGCGGGTTGGGCAGAAACCAGAGAATCTCTTTTGCTCTAAATCCTTAAAGCATAGATTTTAAGCGCGCGGTCAAATCAAATAAATTTACTGCCGCTCTCTGATAAAAAGCAGAAAGCCTCGCTGATATTCAACGAGGCTTTCTGCATACTAATTTGGGAACGGTTGTCAGTCGTGAACAGAATTTGAAATCTCGAACTAGCTCGTGATGATAATTCCGCAATCGGTCGGGGCAAGGCTCTTGATGATGATTCCGGTCACGCTGGTGATGATGATTCCGGTTGCATCGGATAAAATCACGCCGGATTTCGTCGTGTTCACCGGTGATTCAGTGCACGGCTGCGGATTTTGCGAACTGGTAATAATAATTCCGCCGAAGCTCGTTCCGACCATCAAAACCATCATCAAAGTTGCTGCTGTTATCGCTTTTTTAATATTTTTCATTTTCTTAATCTCCTGTTTATTTTGCTGTTTAGTTGTTAATTGTTGTCCTTTGTTCTGTCCTCTCTAATAACAACCAGCGTGCCAAAACTCTGCCAAACCGTATCGCCTTTCGTAACTGTTGATATTAAACTACTTAATGCGTCCGATATAACCTTTTTGTTTTAGTCTTTCATTTCTATTAATAATGGATATTAAATATTCAGTAATACGCAGTTACTACTTAAGTCTTTATAATTCAACACTTAATTTTGAAACTAAGTGTTACACTAGTAACCACTGAATACTTTGTAACCACTGAAAGGGCTTTGCACAAAAAAGGGGGCAAAATTGACTAATTTTGTGCAAAATTCCTTATTTTTGTGCAACTTACGGCTTTTTTGTGCAGATTCTGATTTTGCACAAAAATTAAAAAAGTTGTGGTATATTTACGGGCGTAAATTAGAGTTATGCCGAATCAATCCACAGAACTACAAACAACTGACAAAGAAAAAACAGCTTTGGAGCGATTGTCAGATAATCCGGTCTTCAAAGTTGCATTTATTATTCTTGGAGGGGTGGGTGCTATGACAACCATTCTTACAGGAATTGAGAAATTTATTCTTCCTTTATTTCGTTTGCCTATTTTTACATACTTACCAGATTGGGCAGGCATATTAGGCGCGGTGTTGTTTGTCATAGCAGGCTTAATCCTTTATTTAGTTTCAATACGCCCAAAAATTAAGCGTTTATCCGCAGAAAACCAATCTTTGAAAGTTGAACTAGATACAAATAAAACGGCTTTAGAAAAACATCAAAAGGAAATAGATAGGCAGCAGGAACTTCGGACAAGAGCCGAACAGATGAACAAGGACGACAAGACGGCTATTCAAAATCTACACAATAGAGAGACTGAATGTCTAAAGGAAAAACACAAAGAAAAACTTAATGCGCTACAAAAGCAACACGAAGAGGAACAGAGTCAGAAAGAAGCGGTTTTAAGTGAGACTAATTTTTTGACTGATAGAGTAAGAACGGAACGAGTAGATATAAATAATTACGTTGAACTATCGAATTGTGTAATAGAAAAGTTTGTAGACGGTGAAGTTCCAATCATAATATTTGGGGT
>DASVRL010000083.1:0-13062 GCA_036388635.1 Pyrinomonadaceae bacterium | reverse complement strand
ACTTTGCCCGGCTCGGTCGCGTAAAACAGAACCGTTCCCTTCGGCGCGGGAATTTTCGCCAGACCGTCTTCCTCGTTCATCGAGCGGTATTTGCTCCATTCCTTGGCAAACGGATTGTTGCGGCAGGCGTCCAGAATAATGATATTCAAATCGTTTTTCGCCGTGTCCATTTTTGCCAGCAGCAAATTAACGTCTACCGCCTGGTCTTCGACTTCGTCCTCGACCGGAATGTCGGCATCGACGGGAATCAGATAATTTTTGCTGCGGTATTGAACGCCGTGCCCGGCGTAAAAGAACAGCCCGACGCCGCCCTGTTTATTCAATTTCTCGCCGAATTCCCGAATCAGCTTTTTCATTTGCGTCTTGCTTTGATTGACGCCCGACATCACTTCAAAATCCAGCGTCCTGAGCGCGTCGGTCATATCGACGGCGTCGTTGGCGGCATTTTTCAGCGAGGCGGTATGTTGATATTCGGCGTTGCCGAGCACCAGCGCCAGGCGTTTTTGTTCTTTCTCCGGCTTTTCGTCGGCGATCAGCTCGCGCGTTTTTTCCGGCGCCGTTTGTCCCTGCGCCGCGGCGGGCGGCAGGAATGAAAACACAAACGAAAACAATATTAAAACGCTCGCCGTTCGAAGCGGAAATTTATTTTTGAATGACGAATTACGCATAGCGGGAACTCCTGTTTCAATGTGCGGCAACACGGCTGTGGAGAAAGCGTGTTTTCTGTTTCAGATTTTAATTTATTCTCGGCGGAATAGATTCCGCCCGATTTTTTAGTGGCATAAGTCTATGCGCAAATTTCTCTGCCGTCAAGCATTCGCCTTGTTTTACCGGTGTTCGAGATGAATCAGATAAACCAGCCCGTCGCCCTCAAAATCGACTTTCGTGATTTTTTTGTCGGTTTCTTTCGACGCTTCGACATAGTTTTTGCCGCTGGTCAGCAGATAATCTTTCAGTTGATTTTTCAAACTGCCGTCAGCCACGACGCCGGCGTTTTGAAAAGCGTTCGCGCGCGCCTTTTCGGCGATTTCCGGCTCGGTCTTGTTCCAAATCATCCAGAAATTTTCCGTGCCGGTTTTGCCGTCGAATTGATTCCAGCCCGTTTCATACTGCCGCGGCGCGGAAACGGCGGCAGAGCCATCGTTTCGCTGCGGCGTCGGGAAAATCAGGTTGAAAACCTTTTCCTGCCGCTCGTTTACGCCTTCGGCGAAAAGATAAAGATAACCGTCGGCGGGCGGCACGAAGCGCATCTGAAATCGGTAGCCCGTCTCAAAAATTTCCTGCCCGCTCGATTCAAACGGCTCCTGAAATTTTTTGCCGTCGCGCATTTTCTGCACCAAAAGCGAATAGCTCAAATTCCGCGCATTTTTCGCCGCCGGCTTTTCGGCAATTGGCAAAGGCGTCGGCGCTGAATTTTGCCATAATAACCAACCGGCAAAAATGCCCGAAATTATCGCTAAAATCAGCAAACCGAGATAAAACGGCATTTTCGATTTCGGGTTCGGCTGATCAAGTTTCCGCTCGCCGATTAAATTTTCGATGGGTCGTAAAGCTGTTTCCTTTTCCGTCTCCGATTCATTTTCAACGTCAAACGAAAGCCGGAGAATCGGTTCGGACGGCAAATCCGCTTGCTGTTGCGAAACCGCTCCCCGCATCAAATTCGCTTCCTCATTTAATTGATTCTGAGCCGCCGCCGGAAGCACGGCAGTCAGTTGTTCCGAGACTTTCAGCGAAGAATTTGCCGCCGCCGAATTTTTCAACTCGCGGCGCAGATCAGCCGCCGTCTGAAAACGTTTCTCCGGCTCGATTTCCAGACAGCGATGAAGAATTTGCGCCAGACGGTCGGGAATTTCCGGGTTGCCGCTCCGGCACGGCAATAAAGGGTCGGGCTTGCCGGACCACACCGAAAAAGCGCGCGTCGTGGCGGTCGCTTTCTCCGGCGGATTATTCGTCAGAAGATGGTAAAGGGTCGCGCCGAGACTGTAAATATCGCTGCGCGCGTCGGTTTTCCAATTTAAAAATTCTTCCAGGAAAGGCGTTTCCAGCGACTGCAAAAGCAAGTAGGAATTCGGGTCAACTCGCAAAACCTGTTCGAGCGGCGCGTAGAAAGGCGTAAAGCCGGTGATGCTCTGCCCGTTGCGCGGCAGAGTCGTTTCGTCAAAACTGCCTTTTGCCGTCCCGAAATCGAGCAGATAAATTTTGCCGTTTCCGGAGATTTTGATATTGTGCGGCTTGATGTCGCGGTGAAAAATCGTAAACGAATGCAGATATTCGAGCGCGTCCAGAACGGCGTCGGCAATTTCCAGCGATTCGGCGACCGTGTAACGCCTGCCTTTTTTCAGGCTTTCCGACAAATCATCGCCCGAAATATACTCCATCACGATAAAGCTCGCGCCGTCTTCCTGAAAACAATTCGTCACCTTCGGCAGATTCGGGTGCGAAAGGTTATAAAGCAGATTGGCTTCGTGGCGAAAAGATTCTGCCGCTTCTGCGTTGTTGAGCGGAATCTGTTTTATCGCCACCTGATTATTGCCCCTAAAGCGCGTATCGGTCGCCCGATAAACCGCGCCGAAACCGCCGCTTCCGATTTCTTCGCGGAGAATGTAGCGCCCGTCGAGTTTTTTTCCGTTGGTCAGCATATTCGGTTTTATCAAACGCTCGCGGCGGTTTCATTTTCGCTTTGCGCTTCGCGGCTTCGGCTATTTTCTGGCTTGCATTTGAAACACTATGAGAAGCGGTTGATTCGCCCGCGCCCGAAGGCTGTAAATTGTCTGCGGAGACGGTTCTTCCGGCGTCAAAGCGCGCGTTTGGGCGGCTTCTTCTTCGACTTGCGTCAAAGCGACGCCTTCGCCGTCCGCCGCCTCGAAAATATCGACGGTCGTGCCCCAATCAGCCAGCCATTTTTCCAGTTTTTCGACGGCGACCGGCGAAGGCTCAAGGTCAATTTTCAAGCCCGGAAGCCTGACCGGCGAAATAATCACGACCACTTCTTCACCGGCGTAATCCGGTTCTTCCGAAGCGACGCGGAAATAAGGCGTGCGCGCGCTCGAATGCGGAACTTCTATCAGGCTTCCCGCGACGACTCGATTCTCGCCTTTGCTGTTTGTTTTCAGAGTCGGAAAAATTAATTTCGCTTCGCCGCGCGAGCCGTCCGCGTAAACTTCGCGGTTGACGATATACAAAAATCCCGAGCGCGGCGATTCGATGGTAAAACGCACGAGGCTGTTGACTTTAAATTTCGTGGTCGAGCCGACGCGCTCCGCCGTCCAGTTTTCCACGCCTTTTTTCGTTTTGACGGGAAAGGTCGGCGCGTCGTCGCGCTCGTACGACTCCAGCTCGCGCAAACGCCAGAAAGTGACTCCGACTTTCTCATTTTTGAGCGGCAGAGGCTTGTTTCTGGAATTTACTTTGCCGGTTTTCGAAGGCGCGACGCTGCTCGCTTGAGAATTTCTCGGTTTGGCGGCGGGAACTCGCCGGACCAGGTTGTATCGGCGTCCGGGATTGGTGACGACATCGATATTTTTGCGCCGTTTCTGGTTGGAAACCGGCGACTTCGGCTGAACGCTGCTTTTCGCGCCTTTCCTGAGATTGGTTTTCGGGCGCTGCGTCTGAAAATCGAGCGAGCTGATCGAGCGGCTCGGCGGCTCGTCGTCCTGCGCCGACACGAAAACCGCCGCCGAAAGATAAATTGTTATAAAAACTATTTTGCAGAGAAAATTTCGGTTTTTCATAATTATCCGGCGATTGCTATTAGTGTGAGCTAAAACGGAAGGCGCGACTCGGACATTAATCATCACAAATACTTTTTGCGGCGCGGATTGCGCATCAAAAGTTTGCCTCAGTTTACTCGTCGGAAAAGTCGCCTGCGCCATATCCGCGACTTTCGTAAAGAAAATGAAGAAAATAAAGTTTGGCTCGCTGGCTGCCTGCCTGCCGCGTGCCGGCTGATTTTGGTAATGCAAAAGAAAACTACATCTTTTTCCGCTAAATTTCAACTTTTTTCGGGCGACGGTCGCTGACGTTTTTCAATTTAAACGGAAAACATCGGATTTGAAGCCGCAAATCCGGCGCGCCGGCGCTTTTTCCGACCATCTTAAACCCGAAAAAATGCGTCTTAAAAGAACTGGAAAATAAAGCGCCGGTTCTAAACCCTAAACTCTAATATTAATAAGCATAATGTTTTTCCAGATAACTCAGAGTTTGGAATTGAGCGTCGTCAGCCTTTTCTCCGAGATTTAATTTTTATCGCCGAAATTGATGTCTTATTAAAAATATTTGGCTTAAATCGACTGAAAAGCATATAATGACAGGTTTGATGAATAAACGAATTATAGAAAGCTACAAAAAGAAACTCTCACGCGAGGAAGGCTGGACGCTGAAACGCGGCGCTTCGCTGCGCATCGCCTTGTGCTACCCGAACACGCACGCCATCGGAATGGCAAATCTCGGAATGCACACGATGTACGAGCTTTTCAACGAAATTCCCGAAGTTTCCTGCGAGAGAGTTTTTCTGCCGGACACGGACGAGCTGCGCGAATACGAAAAATCGCGCACGCCGCTGCTTTCGCTCGAATCGCAAACGCCTTTAAAAGACTTTGACGTCGTCGCCTTTTCGATTTCGTTCGAGACCGATTATCTGAATATGGCGAAAATGCTTCAGATGTCGCAGATTCCCGTCTGGGCGAAAGACCGTAATCATTTTCACCCGCTGGTCGTAATGGGCGGCGCGGCTTCGTTTTTAAATCCCGAACCGATTGCCGATTTTACCGACGTCATCGCCGTCGGCGAAGGCGAAATTCTCGTTTATCAACTGGTTGACGCCATTGTCGAACACGGCAATAAAGAAGATATTTTATTGAATCTGGCGCGAACCGGGCGCGGTTTCTACGTTCCGTCGCTTTACGAAGTGATTTACAACACGGATGGAACGGTTTTCGATTACGTGCCGAAAGAAGAAGGCGTTCCGCGCCGCGTCGGGCGCGCGCTGTCGGCGATAAATCCGAAAGAAGGAACGCTTCGGCGCGCTCTGAAACGTGGCGAAAAAGAGCTTGCCGAATTTTTAATCAACCAGGACGTTTTTTGTCCTTCGACATCGGTCTGGTCGCCGGGCGCGGAAATGGGCGACCGTCTTCTGGTCGAAATCTCGCGCGGCTGCTCGCAGGGCTGTCGTTTCTGCTGGGCTGGCTATAATTATTATCCGCCGCGCGTCGTTCCGGCGAAAGACATTCTGGCGAAAGCCAGAGAATGGCGCGAAAAAACGAATAAAATCGGCTTGGTTTCGACCGCCGTCTGCGACCATCCGGAAATCTCTACGATTCTAAGCGAGCTGCGCGCGATGGATTATCGCATCACGGTTTCGTCTCTTAGATTAGACCAGATTTCCGACGAGCTGCTCGACGCTCTGGTCGAATCGCGCGACCAGCAAATCGCCGTCGCGCCCGAAACCGGCTCGGACAGATTGCGCCGCGTCATCAACAAAAATCTGACCAACGACGAAATCGTGGACATTTGCGGCTCGGTTTTCGACCGCGGAATGCTGACCGTCAAGCTTTATCTGATGGTCGGGCTGCCGACCGAAACGCAGGAAGATTTGGAAGAAATGGTCGTTTTGGTCGAGCGCATCAAAAATCGTATGCTCGAAGCCGGAAAACGCTTCGGTCGCGCCGGAAAGATTATTCCCAGCCTGAACGGTTTTGTGCCGAAACCGAACACGCCTTTGCAGTGGGACGCGATTTGCGACGAAAAGGAATTGAAAACGCGCCTCAAATGGGCGGCGAAAAATCTTTCGCGAATTCCGAACGTCGAAGTCCGATATATGTCGGCGCGCATCGCTCACGAACAGGCTTTGTTTTCTTCCGGCGACCGTACAATTGCCAAAGTTATCGAATCGGCGGCGCGCCTGAAAGGAAATTTAAACGAAGCTCTGCGCGAAACAAAAATCGACGCGAAGTTTCACACCTCGCGCCAACGCGATTACAACGAATTTCTGCCGTGGACAATCGTCGATTCCGGTTTGTCGTATGAATTTTTGCGGGAAGAACACGAAAAATCGCAGGCGAGTCTTTCTTCGAAACCCTGCCCGGCGGTCGAAAAATGCACGACCTGCGGCGTTTGTCCTTCGACCTGGCTGGCTGACGCGCCAAACAGTTTGATTCAAATCCAACCGCTGAAAGTCCAGGCGGCGCTCGCGGCAATTTAAAAACATTACATCAATTTCACCACAGCGACACTAGACGCAGAGAGGAATATAAGGCAAAAGTAAAAAGGCAAAATAAGAGCATTTTTTCTTTTTACTTTTTGCTTTTCTTTCTTCTGTGCCTTGGTGTCTTGGCGGTGAAATCTTTCGGTTTAATTCGGGCTAATTATCTTTCAGCATAAATCCGGTCGGCGAAACCGTCTGGTCAAACAGGTATTGACGCGTGTAGATGCCGAAAGGCAAGATGTCGATGTGTTTTGAATAGCGGACGCGGGCTTGAATGACGTTATTAACCTGTTTGACGTCAATCAGCGTGTCGGGCGGCAAATCGCTTTCTTTCGCGATTTTCTGCAAGCGCTGTTTGACAACTCCGAGCGGGTTGCTGGTAGTCGGCAGCGCCGTGCCCTGCAAAACCGCCGTCTGCATTTCCTGTTTATAGCTTTCGCCCTGGTACGCGGTCGGAATATAGTTGCAGCCCGCGTGACCGACTAAAAATAAAACGACCGCCACGAGCAGGAATTTGACGCCCGCTCCGCCGCGCTCCGCTTTTCTGTTACGGAAATATTCTGCTTTGTTCATCTTGGTTAAACTCCTCGAAATACGGAATTTATAAACTTAAGTCTGGAAAATTTTTTTGAGAGATTTTTCGATAATCGCTTTGGGAATGTCCCGGTCGGAAATGATTTTCGGATTGCCTATTTTTTCAAGCAGGATCCATTGCAGCGATTCACCGATTGATTTTTTATCGAAAGAAATTGCTCTGATAATATCATCAGTCGCGATGTCGCCGGCGTTTGGCAGATTTCCCGTCAATCTGACAACATCGTTTAACGATTTTATATCATCTTGAACGAATTTTGCAACATCTTTTGATATTTCCGCCGCGGCTAAAATTCCGTAGCCGACGGCTTCGCCGTGTTTGAAGCGTTTGTAAGCGGTAACTTTTTCGAGCGCGTGTGCGACAGTATGACCAAAATTTAAGATTTTACGGGATTTTTTGTCGATTCTGTCCGCGCTTTCTCTTTCGTCCTGGCTGACGATTTCCGCTTTGAAGGCGACCTGCGCGGCGATCAGCTTTTGCAGTTTTTCCGAAAAATCTTCGCGAGAAAAGAATTTTTTAAATTGTCGGGGCGAATAATCTTGTAAAAATTCGGCGGTTTGATTAAAAAGCCGCCGGTCGGCGATTGCGCCCTGTTTGACGGCTTCGCAAAATCCGGCGGTCAATTCGCGGCGCGGCAAAGTTTTCAAAACGTCGACGTCAATCAAAACTCCGCGCGGCTGGTGAAAAGCGCCGATTAAATTTTTGCCGAACTCGCTATTGACGGCGGTTTTGCCGCCGACCGAAGAATCGATCATCGCCAGAAGCGTCGTCGGAATCTGCAAAAAAGCGATTCCGCGCAGGTAAAGCGCCGCCGCCAGACCCGCCAAATCGCCGACCACGCCGCCGCCGAGCGCCGCGACCGCATCGGTTCGTTTGAGCCTGATTTCGCTGAAAAATTTGAGCGCCGTTTCCAGCGAGCGGAAATTTTTGTGTCTTTCGCCGTCTTTCATCAGCCAAATTGCCACTTCGAAACCGTTTTTTTCCAAACTTTCTCTAGCCGTTTCGCCATAAAGTCGAAAAATTTTCGGATTTGAAACGACGACGATTTTTCGTGCTTTTTCCGGCACGCAGTTTTTCGCCCAATCGCCGCAGCCGTCCAGCAAATTACGACCGATTTCGATTTCGTAGCGGTGCGCGCCGCCGCTTGATTTTACTTTAACTTTCCGCATTTTTTAGCTACCGAAGAACGCAGAGAATCTGCGGTTTCATTTTCTTACTGCTAAATTTCCTTCATCAAATCGAAGCTCATTTCAAATCCGATCATCCGCGCCATTTCTTCGGCTTTGTAGCGTTCGGCGGTGTTCCAGAAATCGATTAATTCTTCGAACGCCGCGCGCTTGTTCCACCAATCGAAATCATATCGCGCCCGGAAATATTCTCCGAGTCCGAAAGCGAACAGCAGCGCGCGCAGATTTTTGGCGGGCTGAAAATCTTCGGAAAGCTGAAATAAAACATCCGTTTCGCTCAGCTCGAAACCCAGATTTTGCGAAAAGGCGGCGGCAAACTCGCGCGCGATTTCCGAATTTAAAGACGAATGAAATTTTAACTCGAAAAGCAGCCGTAGAACGCTTTGACGAATTTCAAAAAAACGCCGAAAATTATTTTCCCGCGCGATTTTTCCGGTCAGCTTTTCGTTCCACAAGCCGAAATTTCGCGGCAAAAAGCTTTCGTCCGCCAGCAGATTCTGAAATAAAAAGCCGTAAGCTTTGCCTAAAACGGCGTCCGGCGAAAAAACGAATTCGGGAAAACGGTCGGCTAAACCGGCGGAAGTCCAAGCCGCCTGCTGAGCTTTTCCGAAAGTTTTTAAAAATTCGCTGAAAGCCGCGCCGCCGTCGCGCGCAGAGACGCCAAAGCGAATGTCCGCCGCCGGAAAAGCGGCGCGAAAAAAATCCGTCCGTCTTTCGGCGGAAACTTCCAGAAGCTTAATATTTGAAATTTTCTCCGGCTGAAACCCAAAGTTTTCGAGCAGCAGACGATAAAAATTCGAAAGTTTTTTCCCGGGGAAAATTTCTTTTCGCTCCGATTGTTTCTGCCAAAAATAAAAATCGGCGATGTGCATCGATTTTGCTTCGGGGAACATTTCCGACAGCGCCCTGAAATACGTTTCTTCGGTTTCGGCGAGAAACTTTTCGGCTTTTTGCGCGAAACTTTCAAAATCGATCTGCGCCAGATTTTCAAACCAGCTTCCGCAACTTTCAAAGCCGATTTTTTCCGCGCTCTCGCGCCGGATTTTAAATTTTTCCTGCCATAAATCGGCGCAAAAATTTTGCGCTTCGGCAAGCCGCGCGTAAATTTCGCGGCGCCTCGCGGAATTTTCCTCGGTTTGGATTTTGGCGAACGCTTCGGGAAAAGTCAGGTTTTCGTTTTGAATGGAAACGCGCGCGGATTTAAGGCAGGATTCGTATTCGTCGGAAATTTCGCCGGCTTGATTTTGCAGAAAACCGAGCCGCGAAATATTCAGCAGATTTTGCCGCGCTTTTGTTTCCGTTTCGGTTAATTCAGCCGCGTTTTCCAGCGATTTTTCGAGGTCGGAAAGCGCCGACGGCGAAAACAAATCGCTGAAGCGCTCGGCGATTGCCGAGCGCGGCATCGCCTGCGCCGCGCCGAGATATTCTTCCAACCGATTTTTCTCGACGGCGGCATAATAATTTTTCAGCTCGCGCCGATATTGAGCCAAATCCATTTTTCGAGATTAAACCGAAAGCGTCTGCTGAAGCAAAATCAAAAAGCCGCAAGCTGGAAAACTCGCGGCTCTTAAAAAGAGTGGGCAGGCGAAGCAACGTGGAAGTGCGCCGCGCCTGCCAATGCGTGATTACTGTCCTCACCCCAGCAACCACTAGAGACGGAGGCTCCACCAACCGTCTCGATTGAAGTTACTATACAACGACTTTTGTTTGGATTGCAAGCGAAAGAATGGATTTTATTTTTTTTCTGAAAAAATCAGAAAGTCGGCGACAATTTCCAGAAAGACTTCGGGAAAACTTTCCTCGATTGCCTCGCGCATCTTCGCTCCGGCTTTGAAATCCGGTCGATTTTCAAACGCCTTGCGGCGCAGCTCGTCCGATTCCCATTGCGCGTAGGAATAGAAAATTCCGTCGGCGCCGCGATGCAGGCGCGACCCGCGCCAATTCTCGTTTCGGCTGTAATAGGCGGTAATTTCCGACCACGCTTCGACAAACTGCGTTTCCAGCTCCGGCTTGATTCGCCAGCGATAAAGCACGACAAACATAACTTTATAAAGTGAAAAGTGAAAAGGCGGAAAAGCGGAAAAACAGGTTGAGCAAAAATCAATAAAACTTTTTCACTCTTTCGCCTTTCCGCCTTTTCATTTTCATCCCAGACTCGCTTTGATGACTTCCGCCAGGCGATGCGCCTGCGATTCGATTTGATGCTGATTTTCGCCTTCGATCATCACGCGGGCGAGGTTTTCCGTGCCGGAATAGCGGAGCAGAAGTCTGCCCTTTTGACCGAGTTCGGTTTCGACTTGTTTTGAAATCGTCGAGATTTCAAAGACATCGTTAAACGGGCGTTTTTCTTTGACTTTCACGTTGACCAGAATCTGCGGAAAACGCACGAAACCGGCGGTCAGCTGCGACAAAGTTTTTCCGCTTTCCTGCATCGCTTCGAGCAGAAAAAGCATCGTCAGCATTCCGTCGCCGACCAGCGAACGAAACGGGAAAATTATATGACCGGATTGCTCGCCGCCGATGCTGGCGTTTGTTTTCAGAAGCTCTTCCAGAACGTATTTGTCGCCGACCGAAGTGCGGACGAGCCTGATGCCGCTTGATTCAAGCGCGACTTCCAGACCGAGATTGCTCATTACGGTCGCGATAACCGTGTCGTGATTGAGCTTGCCGTGACGGCGCAGATGTCGCGCCATCGCCCACAACACGGCATCGCCGTCAACCGTGTTTCCCTTTTCGTCAACAAACAGCGAGCGGTCGGCGTCGCCGTCGAAAGCCGCGCCGAAATCGGCATTTTCAGCCGCGAGCTTAGCCTGCAAGCCTTCGATATGAAGCGAGCCGCAGTCGGCGTTGATATTGCGCCCGTCCGGCTGGCAATTTATGGCGACGATTTGCGCGCCGAATCTTTCCAGCAGGCGCGGCGCCAGCTTTGAAGAAGCGCCGTTGGCGCAGTCAATCACTATTTTGAAATTTTCGAGCCGCAGATTTTTGAATTCGTCGGCGAGATAATCCAGATACGCGTTTTGAAACTCGCCGGATTTTGACGAGTCAAACTTTTCGAATTTCGAATTTTGAATTTCGAATTTCGAGTTATCGAAAATATCGTTTTCGATTTGTCTTTCCGTCGCGGCATCAATTTTTTTTCCGCTCGGCGAAAAAATCTTGATGCCGTTGTCTTGAAACGGGTTATGCGACGCGCTGACGACGACGCCGGCGTCGAAATCAAAGGCTTTCGTCACAAAAGCGACGCCCGGCGTCGTGATAACTTCAGCCGATTCGCAGTGCGCGCCTTCCGCAAGAGCGCCCGCGTGAAAGGCTCGCTCAATCCATTCGCCCGATTCGCGCGTGTCGCGTCCGGTCACAAAACGCGGCTGTCTGCCGAGCTTTTCCGCCAGCTGCCGCGCCAGCGAACGACCGATTATTTCGATTGTTTTCTCATCGAGCGGAAACACGCCCGCCGCCCCTCGAATTCCGTCCGTTCCGAATAATTTCTCCATAGAATAAATGCTTTATAACTCAAATAAATTTAAATTTCCAAAATACAATATCTCGGCTATAAACAAAAATTGTCGTTCGCATAAAATTTTCAAATTATATTTGACAACCATTCCGTTTTTGAGCGAATCTTTATTATCGCACGTTTTCGGAAACGTGCTTCGTTCTAAAACAGGTTCATCCCCGAGCTTGCCGCGAAGCAAAAGCTTTCCGAACAGGAACAATCCAGATGACAAAAAAAAGTTTTTCCGTTTTTGCGTTTCTATTATTTCTGACAATTAATCTTTCGGCACAGGCGGTGCAGCCGTCTCCGATGCCGACGCGCGCGCGCCTGGTCGGCAGCAGCGCGACACCGGCGCCGGCGCCATCAAAAGTCGTGGTCGTCACCGCTACGCCGACGCCGAAACCTGCCGCCACGCCGGTTAGCAACCCGGTTCCAATTGACCGCCCGGTGGCTTTGCCGACACCGACGCCGACGCCGGTCATCCCGCAAAATAATTATAAAATTCTGAGCTTTGGTCAAATCAAAAGCAAAATCGCCGAAGCCAAACGCCTGATGCAGACGCGCCCGATGCCGACCGGCTTGACGGACGGCGCGGTCGCGATGGATATCGTGCGCCTGGCTTTTTACGATTGGAAAACTCAAAAGCTTGATTTTGTCGTGCTGACGAAAACCGCTTTTCTTTCGAAAAATGCGCAGATTGCGCTCATCAGCTCAAACGGAAAAGCGATGAACGTCCGCATTATTCGCGCCAACGGCGTCAACACGCCCGTGACGATTTTCGACCAGACCGGCGAGATTCAGATGCCGCTGGTCGTGCAATATCCGGTCGAGCGCGGCGGTCGTTATATGGAAACGGCTTATTACACTTCGACGCATACGGGCGTCGTGACGCCCGAAGTCGTCAGCGCCGGACAGTTCTACGTTCGCAACACGATTGACGTCGCGCGCGAAAAATTGCGCGAAAAAGGCATCATCATCTCGCCGCAGATTGCCGACTTTGCCGAGCGTCTTTCGACCGTCGAACACGTTGACCATCTGCGTTTTCGCACCGAGCCTCATCAGTATATTTATAACGATATTTTCACGCTTTACGCGCTGAACGAAGGGCAGACCTATCGTTATTCGGTCAGCTCGGCGGGCGCGGGCGGAATGGTGCAGATGATTCCTTCGACTTATTATATGGTTCGCAATCGTTTCTACAACGTCGGCTTGATGCCCGATTTTGTCGAGGGAATGCGCAATCACCAGAATGCGGCGCAGGCGATGCTGCTGTATATGAAAATGACGTGGGACGATTTGATTGCCAGCGAAACCGTCTACAATGCGCTGGCGGACGGAAAGGCGACGCCGGCGGATTTGATGGCGGCGGGCTACAATTCCAATCCCGCGAAATTAGCCGGTTATATCAAGCGCGGCGGTTCGGGATGGCGCAATCTCATCCCGCGCGAAACGAAAATTTATTTGCAGATTTACGCCTCGCTCGAACGCTACGTGCCGATGACGCCACGCGCGAAGTAAAAACACAACTTAAAACTTCAAGCGTTTAGCCGCGAAACTTGAAATTTCAAGTTTCGCGGCTAAA
>DASVRL010000082.1:0-14036 GCA_036388635.1 Pyrinomonadaceae bacterium | reverse complement strand
TCGGCGGGCACGAGCTTATCCGTCGAAATGCCGAATTGAACCGTCGTAAAGCCTGAAGAAGAATTGAGCAGATACCAGTTTCCCTGCCGGAAAACGCCGATGTCCGCGCGCCCGTCGCCGTCGAAATCGAACCGCGTATTTCGCGTCGCGCTATCAATCAATCGCGCCGCGCCGATTCTGGGTTGACCGCCTAATCGCGTAAAAGCTCCGGAAACCAAAATTTTGCCGTCCGATTGAAGCGAAAAATCATAGACGATATTGTTCGCGCCGTTCGGCAGATTAAATCCCGTATCGAGCGTGCCGTCGGCGTTCAAACGCGCGATGCGGTTGCGCGGCGCGCCGTTGGCGGTAATAAAATTTCCGCCGACGAGGATTTTGCCGCTCGGCAGAACCTGCAGGGCTTCCAGCAGATTCAAAAGCACGCCGTTATTGTCAAAAGCGGCAGGCGAAAAACTTCCGTCAAACGAGCCGTTGGCGTTGACCCGAAAAACGGACGAAGCGCTCGTAAAAACGATTTTTCCGTCCGGCTGTAAATCAAGTTCTCTGACCGCCGCGGGCGGCGACGCGTTAAAAGCGGTGTCAATCGTGCCGTTCGGATTGACGCGGGCTAGATACTGCGCCGACTGACCGTTTAATTGAGTGAAATTTCCGCCGATGACGATTTTTCCGTCCGGCTGGACGGCGATATCGTAAACGAAAATGCTCGTTCCGATTCCGCCGACGAGCGAAAACGTCGTATCGCGCGTGCCGTCCGGATTCAGGCGCAACAAGGCGGAAAGCGACGGACTGCTCGCGCTGCCCGTGATAAGCTGCCCGCCGACCAGAATTTTATTGTCCGGCTGAACGGCGATGCTGGTGATGACCGTGCGGGCTTGAATCGAAGCGGAAAACGGAACGAACGGCGTAGAAAATGATGTATCGCGCGTGCCGTCCGGGTTTAGACGAAACAGCAAAACGCCCGCGCCGCCTTCGGCGATTAAAATTTTGCCGTCCGATTGGCGCTCTATGTCGTAAACGATTCCGCCGTTCGGGTTTCTGAAGAAATTCAAGTCGAGCGTGCCGTCGGCGTTGTAGCGCGCGATGCCGTCGGCGAGCAGTTCATTTGCCGCCGTCATCGTGCCGCCGATTAAAACTTTGCCGTCCGGCTGCTGCCGAATCGCGTAGCCTTCACCTTCAAAAGTCACGTTGGCGTTGTTGAAATTCGTGTCGTACGAGCCGTCCGTATTCAGACGGGCGATATTGTTGTAAAAATTTCCTGCCGGCGGAAATGGAAAAGCGCCGCCGATAAAAAGTCTGCCGTCGGGTAAAATCGAAACGGTGGCGACATTTCCGGCGAGCGGCGTGCTGGTGTTAAAGGTCGCGTCGATCGAGCCGTTGGCATTAAGACGCGCCACGCGCCAGCGCGTCGCATCGTTAAAAATCTGAAAATCGCCGACGATGTAAATTTTGCCGTCCGGCGCGATTGCCACGTCGCCGACGTAAAGCCCGTTCGTAAATCCGTCGCCCGTGTTAAAGGTCGTATCCAGCGAGCCGTCCGGGTTAATGCGGGCGACGCGGCGCTGAAAGCTGCCGTTGACGTGCGTGAAAGTGCCGGAAACGACGTATTTTCCGTCCGGCTGAATTTCGAGGTCTTCCGCGCCGCCATTGCTGAATCTCGCCAGCTCGCCCAAAACGCTGCCGTTCGCGTTATGCAGATTCACTACGCTCGGATTCAGTCCGGTTTGCGAATCGTTCGCGGTGACAATTTTTCCGTCGGGCAGCAGAATGATGCCCTGAATTCTGTCCAAGCCGTTTCCCGCGAAAGTGAAATCGAAAGAGCCGTCCGCGTTCAGCCGCGCCAGATTTCTGAAAGTAACGGTCTGCCCGTTTGAAGGGTTGACGGCTGAAATCTGAAACTGCCCGCCGATCAGGATTTTTCCGTCCGGCTGAACGGCGATGTCAAAGACTCCGGCGTTAATAAGCGGCGATTGAAACGTCGCGTCGGGCGAGCCGTTGGCGTTCAAACGCTCGACGGCGCGAATAGTCGTATCGTTGCCGCGCCGGAAATTGCCGCCGATTATGATTTTCCCGTCCGGCTGAAGCGCAATCGCCTGAATCGTGCCGCCGTCGCCCACCATTAGCAGAGTATCGACCGTGCTGATGTCGCCGGCATCGAAAGACGCGTCAACCGTGCCGTCCGCATTAAAACGCGCGATTCCGCTGCGCGGCAGCCTGCTCGCCACGGTGAAAACTCCGCCGACGAGGATTTTTCCGTCCGGCTGCACGAGCGAAACCACAGCCCTCGAAGAGCCGGAAGATGAGCCGAAATCCTGCAAAATAGGCGCAAAAGTCGGGTCGATTATTTGCGGAAAAACCGCAGAAGAAAAAACAAACAGATTGAATAGAAAAGAAACGCAGAACAACGGCAGTCCGCGGTGGGTGGAGAAAAGACGAGCTGGCATTTTGGGAGCCCTCCTTGAAAAACCCTGGATCTATCTAAATCTGACTATACAGTGCGGATTGTATCAATAAAAATACAACTTATCCAGATTTTTTTATTTTGACGCATCTTATCGTTGCATTACAGGAGAATAGCAGTTTCAGCAACATTTTTGCTTACCTCTTTTTTCCGCGTTTTCCAATGACTGTTTCGAGCCGGTAAATAAAAAGACGCGGCAAACGGCTGCGCCGGGAAAACGAGTCGATTGATTTTAGATTTGGGCGGTGTTCTAATACTGAAATACCGGAGCTATAAAATAAGGAGTTTGAGAGTATGCGTTTGATTATAAAATTGCTCATGTGCCTGTGTCTGCTGCCTTCCGCCGTATTATGCCAGGAGCGGATTCGACAGGTTATGGTCGGTCCGAAAAACGACCAGTTCAGTATCGTGGTCGCCTTTATCGAACCTTCGCCGGAATCATACACGATGCAGTCGATGATAATTAATCTGGAACCGGTAAAAAATAAAAAAGAACAGCCCTCAGCCTTTTTTGTAGATTTGACCTCGACCGTCAGAAATCTTTCTTCCGGCGAAAAGCAACAAAAAATACTTCTTTTGCAATGGAAGAAATCGGGCGCGATTGAGTTGAAATGCGATGGAAAATGGGTGAAACAGGACGCCGCCGGCTCGGCAATAGAAAACATTGGCGAAGTGACAAAGGCTGTCATTCAGAGCGTGCCTTTGGATGCGAAAAGCCCGACCGCCGCTAAATTGCCGCCCGAAGTCGAGCAGAAGGTCATTTCGATTCTAAACTCTCTTCAAACCGAAAATCTGCCGTGCCTGCGCAGTGTTAAGTAACGAAGACGGAAACTCGGAGTTTTAAAACGCGGAACGTGTGAATTGCCAGGTTGGCGTCTCGAATTCACGCGTTCCGCGTTCGGCATTTCGCGTTTAAAAACTCGCGTCGCTGATTGTTCGTCAGTTTCAATCAAATTCAAGCTCGCGTTTGCGTGTCGGGAACTTCGTGCCAGCAGCGCGGGCAATAGAGATGTTTCTTTCTTTCTTCGGGCGGAAACTCCGCGTTCAGCGGCAGTCTTTCGACCAGAAATTTCTGTTCGTCGGTCAAATCGCGCCATTCCTTGAGCAGCGAGGCTTCACAGCGCGGGCAAATTTCTTTTGTAAATCGCTCGTTGTTCATTGTTGGTTGTTCATTGTTCATTGTAGAATTTCTGACGAGTCTTTCCCAAATTCAATCAAAGGATTTTTTAATGAAAGCGACATTTTTTCGCGTTTTTTTTCCTGTCTTTTTATTTTTTGTTTGTGCTGCGGTTGTTCCGGCGCAAAATTACGAAGCGCCCGAGGTTCCGAAATTCGATTTTTACACGCGCGGCGCGTATCGGGCGGAAGTTCCGCGCCCGCAAACATTGCTGCGCTATGACGTCGGCGATTTTCACACGACTTACGCGCAGATGGAAAAGGTTATCGAGACGATTGCCAAGGCAGCGCCCGACCGCGTGCGAATTTTCGACATCGGCGAAACGAACGAGCATCGAATGATGCACATCGTCGCCATCAGCGCGCCGGAAAATATCAATCGCCTCGATGAAATCAAAGCGAACAACGCGCGCCTGACCGATTCGCGCCGCACTTCGCCGACCGAAGCCAACACGATTACGCAAAATAATCCTTTGATTGCGTGGATGGCTTACACGATTCACGGCAACGAATCGGCTTCGTTCGAAGCGATGATGCAGGTCGTCTACCAGCTTGCCGCCTCGAACGAGCCGGCGACGCTCGACATTTTAAAAAACACGGTCGTCCTTGTTGTCGCCGGCGAAAATCCGGACGGTCACGAGCGTTTCGTGACCTGGTATAACTCGGTCGCGATGGGCAACGCCGACCGCGCCGCGCTCGAACACCGCGAGCCCTGGTCAATCTGGGGACGCTACAATCACTTTCGTTTCGATTTGAACCGCGACAATCTGGCGGTCACGCAAATCGAGACGAAAAATATGCAGCAGGCGTTTTTTGAATGGAATCCGCAAATCGCGGTCGACCATCACGGGCAGCCTTCGCAATACCACTTTCCGCCCGCCGCGCTGCCGATAAACCCGAATCTGCCGCAGCCGACGACCAATAAATGGCTGGAAGTTTTCGGTCGCGCCAACGCCGCGCAGTTCGACGCGCAGCGTTGGGATTTCTACGTGCGCGACATTTTCGATTTGTTTTATGTCGGCTATTGGGATTCGTTTCCGGCGCTGAACGGCGCGACCGGGATGACCTACGAAACCGACGGCGGCGGCTTCAAAGGCTTGCGCTGGACGCGCGACGACGGCTCGATTGCGACCCTGCGCTCGGCGATCGCGAAACATTACGTCGCTTCCTTGACGACGCTCGAAACGGCGGCGAAAAATCGCGCGGCGCGCCTTCAGGATTTTTACGATTTCCGCCGCACGGGAATGAGCGAAACCGGAACGGAAAAACTGAAACGCATCGTCATCGACCCGACCCGCGACCGGCTGAAAACGGCGGAAATGATTGAGAATCTACAGCGAATGAAAATCGAGGTTTCGGTCGCCAATTCGTCATTCAATTCCGCAAATGCGCATAGCTACGAATCGAAAAACTCGTCCGCCGAGCGCCGGAATTTCCCTTCCGGCTCTTACGTGATTGATTTAAATCAGCCGCAAAAACGTCTTATAAAAGCGATTCTCGAACAGGACACGCCGCAGGACGCCGCTTTTGTCAAAGACAATCTCGAACGTTTTCGCCGCAACGAAATGCGCGGCAAAGGTCAGACGAAGGAAGATTACGGTTTTTACGACATCACCGCCTGGTCTTTGCCTTTAGCTTTCGGCATCGACGCTTTCTGGACAGAAGACGCGGGCGCGATTTCCTCGACGCCGGTCACGGCTGAATATCTGGAAAACGCCAAGCGCGGAGCGGTTTCGGGACGCGCGCAGATCGCCTATCTCATTCCTTACGAGACGGACGCGGCGGGCGCGATGGCAATCAGGCTTTTAAAAGAAGGCTTTCGCGTGGCGGTTTCGACGAAGCCTCTGAACGCCGCCGGTCGAAACTGGAAACGCGGCGCTTTTGTCGTCCGCGTGACGCGCAATCCCGAAAAAATTCACGAAGCGGTTTCGCGCGCGGCGCGTGAATTGGGCGTCAATGTCGTCGCCGTCAACACAGGCTTTTCCGAAGAAGGCGACAACAGCGTCGGCGGCGAAAATGTCGTTTCCCTCCAAGCGCCGCGCATTGCGATGGTCGCCGACGAAGCCGTTGACCAGACCAGTTACGGCTCGATTTGGTGGACGCTCGACCGCTACGGAATCGAATTTACGCCGCTCACGATTAACAATATCCGCAGCGGCGCGATCAATCGCTACAACATTCTGATAATGCCGGACGGCGCGGCGGGACGTTATTTCAGCGCCTTCGGAAGCGGCGGAATTTCCGGCTTGAAAGAATGGATTTCCAAAGGCGGAACGCTGATTACGGTACGCGGCGCATCGGTTTTCGCCGCCCTGAAAGACGTTAATTTAACTTCTTCGCGGCTGGTCGGAAGCGACGACGACGAGGAAAAAGGCAAAGTTGCGGACGAAGATGAGCCGGACAAGCGCAAGGAAGCCGAAAGCAAACCGACGCCCTCGCCGTCACCGCGCGTCAGAAATCAAACGCCGACGCCCGAAACCGCGCCGACGCCTTCATCGGAATTAAAATTTGACAAAGCCGACGGCATCGCGCCGACGCTGCCGCCGATTGCCTCGCCTTCGTCAAACGCCGGAAAAGTTCCCGAAGGCGTGCCCGGCGCGATTATGCGCGCGACCGTCGATAGAACGACTTACCTGACTTACGGCGTCGAGGACGAAAACGTGCCCGTGCTGCTTTCGTCCGGCTATTTTTTCCGCGTCTCCAAAGAAGGTACCAACGCTTTTGTCTTCGAGCCGAAGCCGCGCCGACCTTTGACGATTTCCGGCTTCGTCTGGGAAGGAAACACCGAAAGACTTCTGAAAGGCACGGCTTACATCATCGACGAGCCGACCGGCGGCGGTCACGTCATTTTATTTGCCGACGAGCCGTTTTTCCGCGGCATTTTCCGCTCGACGACGCGCCCGTTTTTTAACGCGATTCTGTTTAACGGTACGTTTTAAATTGTGAATCGCAAATCGTGAATCGTTAATGGTAAAATAAATTCTGAAGATAACGATTACTATTTTTCGATTTACGATTGACGATGTTATGTTCACCATTAAAGCCAATTACAGCGATACCGTCGAGGTAAATACAAATCTGGAAAACGTGCGCGAGTTTTTCAGCGACATAAAAAATTTTGTCGAATTGATGCCCGGCATCGAAAGCATTCATACCGACGCCAAAGGCGTTACGCATTGGACAATCCGCGCCGAAATTCCAATTGTCGGAGCGATGATGCAGAAATTCGCCGTGCAGTTATCTGAAGACGACGAAGACCGCATTGAATGGTCGCCCGTGGCGGGGGAAACGAAAAATCTTCTGCGCTATGCGGCGGATTTTCTGGAAAAGGGCAAAAATCTGACGCTCGTCCATTTTTCGCAGGTCGTCGAGATGCGTCGAAATTCGGCGCGCGAGCTGCATCTGCTCGCCGGACTCGCCGGAGAAAGCATCATCAGCCACGAAATGAGCAAAAAAATCGCCGAGATGATTAAAATTTTCGTGCGCAAGGCGAAAGAAAAACTGGAGAAATAAACCAAATGAAAAAACCGCTTTTTATATTATTTTTTATTCTGTCGTTAAGCCTGAGCGTTTTTGCTCAAATCACATTGCCGCGCGAATCGCAGCGACAGGAAGTCGCGCAAACCGTCGGCGACACAAAAATTTCCATCGTCTATCATCGCCCGAACGTGAAAGCGCGCCAGGTTTGGGGCTGTCAAACAACCGATGTCGTGCCGAAAGGCGGCGTAACTTATCCTTGTCTGGTGCCTTACGGTCAGGTCTGGCGCACGGGCGCCAACGAAAACACGACTTTTGAAGTCAGCCGCGACGTAACCGTCGAAGGTCAGCCTTTGCCCGCCGGAAAATACGGCTTGCACACGATTCCGAACCGAGACGAATGGATTGTGATTTTCAGCAAAGACAACGACGATTGGGGAAGCTATACGTACGATGAAAAGAAAGACGCTTTGCGCGTCAGAGTGAAACCGCAAACGGGCGATTTTCAGGAAACGATGTCGCTAGATTTCGCCAATGCGACGGCAAATACTACGAAAGTCGTTGTCAGGTGGGAAAAGCTCAGCGTGCCGTTTACGGTTAATGTCGGCGACGTTTCGGGCAGAACGCTTTCGATGATTCGTGAAGCGATTACAAATCGCAAGCCAAATGATTTTCGCCCGCTCAATCAGGGCGCGAGCTATGTTCTGAATTCCAAGCTCAACAGTAATTACGAGGAAGCCGTCGGCTGGCTCGACGTTTCAATCAAAGCGGGCGAAACCTTCGGAAACCTGTCAACGAAAGCGCGGATTCTGGCGGAAATGGGCAAAATCAAAGAAGCCGTCGAAACCGGCGAAAAAGCCGTCGCCGTCGGCAAAGCCGCCACGCCGCCCGCGAATACCGCCGATTTCGAGAAACTTTTAGCCGAGTGGAAAACTAAAAAATAATTAACAGGTTGATTGATTCAAGATTCGGGATTCGAGATTGACTGTTTGCCGCGGCAAATCTCAAATTCCGAATCTTGAATTTCGATTTCCGATTTTCAAAATTTTCGCTTTTGTCATCTTTCTTACATTGGAAACTTGACGAAAGATTTTTTTGCGATATAATTCTTATTGAAATTGACTTTCAATTTCTCTTTTATATATTCAATTTCTCTTTTATAAATATGTTTGGCAATACTGCAACAAAATTATTACCTGTAGTTACCGAAGAAAAAAAGATCGACGTTTCGATTGAAAACGGCGAAGCGGTTCTGAAGCTTTCGACGTGGACGGAAAATCTCGGCTGGACTTGTCAGAAAACGATGCGCCTCGAAGCCGACATGCTCGACGATTTGCATCGCGCCATCAGCGCCGCGCGTTACCGCTTGAAAAGCCAGCAAGCGGAAAGCGGCGAGCCAGCGAAAAACAACGTTCTGGAATTTCCGGTAATTTCATAATTCCTTTCTCCAAATAAAAAAGCAAAGCCAATCGAAATATGACTGGCTTTGCTTTTTGTTGTTCAAAAGAAATTTTCAGCTTATCTGCCGCAAAACGATTCTTTCATTTCCCGCCTGCGCTTTTCTCTCGGAGGTCATTTTTTCCAATTCTTCGATATGACGCTGTTCTTCGGCAATCTGTCCTTCGAGCCAGAACTTGGTCGGCAAATCTTCTTCGCCGCACGAATTCCACGCCGCCATATACGCGCTCATCGCTTCGCGCTCGAGCTCCAAATCCTGTTTGAGCATTTCCGTCAAATCGGTCGATTGGCGAATCATTCCCGGCTCGACCGTCGGAATGCCGCCGAGCGCGACGATTTTATCGCCCAGAAACTCGGAATGGTCTTGCGCTTCCTCTGCCTGGTCGCGGAAAAATTCTTTGTAAACTTCCCTTTCCAAACCGGTAACTAAAAAGCTGTGCTGCGTGTATTGAAGCACCGCCGAGATTTCCAGACCTAACGCCTTATTCAAATTTTCGATTAATTCCGTTCGTGCCATAATCTTCTCCCTAGCTTGGAAAAAGATTACGATAATAAATCCGCCTTGTCAAGGTAAATCTTATCATTTCAACATTTAACATTGAAATTCAATTTCAACTTCAAATAGATTTTGGCTAAAATCCGGTGTTAATATAAAGTATTAAACAATGAAACAAGAGGTGAAAATTCGACTGGCGGACATCAAAGATGCCAATTTGCTGGCGGCTCTGGGCGGCGCGACCAATTACGAAACCTATTTTGAAACGGACGAGCCGGAAGATTTGGCAAAATACATCGCCGATTTTTTTAATCCGCAGGCGCTGAAAATCGAGCTGGAAGACCGCAACAATTCATTTTTTATCGCGGAAATAAACGGCAAAGCCGTCGGATACGCCAAATTGCGCGAGGGTCAGCCCGCCGAATGCGTCGAGGGCGAAAACACTGTCGAGCTGCACCGAATTTACGTTCTGGAGAAAATGACGCAGCACGGAATCGGCAAAATTTTGCTGCGAAAATGTCTTGATGAAGCGAAGTCGAGAGGTTTCGACGCGCTCTGGCTCAGCGTTTTCGAGTTGAATGCGCGCGCTTTCGAGTTTTATAAAAGACAGGGTTTCGAGCCAGCCGGCGAAACCGGATTTTATTACGGCGAAAAACGCTTTAATTGCTTCGTGATGAAAATAGGTTTGTGATTTTAAGTTACCGCGCCGCCGTCGACAATCACGATTTCGCCGTTCATAAAGCTGTTGCGGTCGCTGACCATAAAGGTCACAAACTCAGCCAGTTCTTCGGGTTTACCGAGCCGACCTTTCGATACCCAGAAATCGTGCATCTGCAAAAGGCGTTCGGGCAGAGTGTTGCCCAAATCCGTATCGAAAATTCCGGCGGCAATCGCGTTGACGGTGATTCCGAAATTGGCGGCTTCGCGCGAAAGGCATTTGGTAAAGCCAATCATCGCGGCTTTGGAGGTGGCGTAATGTACCGAAGTCGGAAGCGAGCGAATCGCGCCGACCGACGTGATATTTAAAATCGAGCCGCCGCGTTCGCGTATCATTTGTTTATAAAAAGGTTTTGTCACCGCAAAAAGGCTGTTGACGTTGGTATCGACGACCCAATCCCAGGATTTGTCGGTCGTCGTCGCAAAATTATCCGGCTTGTTGACGGCGGCGTTATTGACCAGAATGTTTATCGAGCCCCACGCCTCTTTGATTTCGCGCGCGATGTGCTTCATCCCGAAGCGGTCGGTCACGGAAACTTTAAAGCTGAGCGCGCGCCTGCCGTAAGATTCGATTTTCTGTTTGACCTGTTCGGCTAAATCGTCGCGCGAATTGTAATTAAAAGCGACGTCCGCGCCCTCGCGGGCAAAAACTTCGCAAACCGCGGCGCCGATTCCGCGCGTGCCGCCGGAAACAAAAGCGCGCTTTCCTTCGAGTAAAAGACTCAAAATAATTTCTCCAAATAAGAATTTCGTAAAAACTCTAAAAGAAAAGGTTAATGAAAATGCAGAGATGTGACAAGTAGAGACAAAGGAAAATTAAGCGCCGCAAAAGATAGAGTAAACAATGAACGAGGAACGAGGAACGATGAGTTGGTAATGCGGAAACCGGAATTCATCGTTCCCCGTTCATCATTCATCGTTTTTTAATTAGCCGCACTGAGAGCCTGAGTTCGTTCGGTTTCCAGGTGAGCGGGCAGCAGCGCGGCGATTTCTTCGATGATTCGCTGCGTCGAATTCGGCATCGCCAATCCGACCGTGGCGGCGCGCATATCGGCGTATTTTTTAGAATCGTTGAGCAGGGTTTGAATGGTCGGAACGATGTCGGAAGCTTTTTCCAGCAAAATTCCCGCGCCGCGTTTCGCCACCAGATTAACCGTGCCGGCTTCCTGCGGCATCGGCGGCGTGGTCGCGTCGGCGATAAGCGGCAAATGACAGGCGAGCGCTTCAAACGTGGTCAAACCGCCGAGCTTTGAAATCATCACGTTGGCTGACTGCATCAGTTTTTCGACTTCGTTGGAATAAC
Source organism: Pyrinomonadaceae bacterium (assembly GCA_036388635.1). Taxonomy (GTDB): domain Bacteria; phylum Acidobacteriota; class Blastocatellia; order Pyrinomonadales; family Pyrinomonadaceae; genus JALZHR01. Next base: position 2,951 of record DASVRL010000082.1, on the reverse strand, counting down.
CGATAACCTTCACCGGAAAATTCGCGGTCTTGGCAATTTCCTCGGCTTCCTTTTTCAATTCCTGGTTTTTGCCGGCGAGAAAAATCGCCTGCACGTCCAAATCGCCGCGCACCAGCTCGCGGAAAATCTGCGGAATATTTCCGCCGCCGACCCAGCCGGCATTGACGAAAACCGTGAATTTTTCCGGGTCTAAGCCGAAAGCGCAACGCGCGGCGCGCGCGTCTTTTTCATCGACATCGTGAAATTTCGGATGCACGGGCATTCCCGAAATCTTGATTTTTTCCGGCGCGATGCCGTAATCGATCAACTGCCTTTGCGCGTCTTCGTTGGCGACCAGATAAAGCGAAACGTCGTTGCACGCCCAGCCTTTCCAGAACCCGTAACACGGGTCGGTCACGACCGTTACTAAAGGTACTTGCTGCGAAAGCTTCAGTTCTTTCAAAATCCGCGCAAAGATGTGCTGCGTCAGCGGATGAACGCTGACGACGATATGCGGGCACCATTTTTCAAATTGCTCGCGCACGTAACCGATGCAGCGCTTATGAACAAATTCACGTGTTTCGGGACGAAAACGATTCATCGCCCAGAAAACGTATTTCATCCAGTGCTGCCGGTTCTTGAGAATCCAGTTGTAAAGATTTACCAATTTTTCGGTGATGTGATGGGATTCTTCGACCGCTCGAATGACGCGGACGGCTTTCGAGCCGCCGTACCAGAAACGATTCACGCCTTCGACCAAAGCTTGAGCGGCGGAACGATGCCCGCCGCCCGTGTCAGATGAAATAATGAGAATTTTGGGAGTGTTCTGCTGCATTTTATATTATTTGCAAGCAGAAGAAGTTAGTCTCTCCCTCTGCCGCGTCGCCGTCGTCCCCGGCGGCGTCCGTCGTCATCATCATCGCCGCGATTAGAGTTGCCGTTAAAATTGGAATTCCCGTTCGCGTTTCCATTGATGTTGGAATTTCGATTGCCGTTAGAATTCCCGTTTCGATTCGAACGATTCGCGTTTCGGTTCTGATTGTCATTAGAAAACTGCGAACCGGTTTCGCCGAATTTCGCTTCGCTCGACGAAGTTTCAAAGACTAATAAACCGCCGACTGCCAAAAATAAAGCCGTTAATTGAATGATTTTTTTCATAAATTTTCTCCTTGCTTCACAGTTCGGTAAAACAAGGAGAAAAGACGAAAAAAATTATCAATCTTACGCTTTGACCGCGACGCCTTCGGTTTGCGGCTCGTTATTTTCCATTTCCCTCGACGCTTTTTTCATCTGTTTTTCGAGCTTTTTAATCTGAATCAGGTGCTTCGGATTAAACGGCAGGCTCGGGTAATAACTGTTCGATTCGTGCGTGCAGAAGCAGCCGGCGGCGACTTCCTTGCGGCGCTGTTTCATCTGCGGCGAATTCCAGGCGGCTTGAAAATTCCAATCCCATTCGCGCAAATTCGTCACTTCCGATTTGTTTTCGCACGACGAAATCGTTCCCTCGTCGTAAATAACCGCTCCGGCAGTTCCGGCGTAGCACGTCATCTGCGCCTCGTTGGTTTCCTTCACCTTGGCGATCAGGTCGTGCATATAAATATCAATCGCGGCTTTGAAAAATCCAGCCGAGCCGCCGTAATTGTTTTTGATGGCGGAGTTGCGCACGTCCTCGAGAATCATATTCGAGAGCTTGGCGTAACGCTGGTGGTCGAAATTAAGTTCATTCGGGTCTTTCGACGGCGGGCGAATGTAGTTGATATTGATTTTGTCGGGCTTTAAATCGTATTTCAGAAAATCGTACCATTCGAAAATCGTGTCCTGGTTCGAATTCATCACGCAGGTGCACGTCTGCACGTCGATGTTCGGAAATTCTTTTTTCATTTCCTTCAGAGTGCGCGCCGTGTGAATCGCTTTGTCCCAGCTTCCCGCTTTCTGACGAATCTTTTCGTGCTGGTCTTTTAAGCCGTCGATGCCGAGCGCGACGGTCACGTTCAGATTCGGATTTTCCTGGCAGATGCGCGTCACGTCGGGAAAGATTCGCGGGTGAATCTGCCCGTTCGACATCAGGTAAACCGATTCCAGCTTATTATTCCGGTGAAACGCGCCGACGATTTCCGGTAAATCTTTTCTGGTAAAAGGCTCGCCGCCCGCCAGCACCAGAACGCCGAGATTGCCGCCGAGCGTTTCGGAAATCTTTTCGATTTCGTGCGTTTTCATCTGCAATTTTTTGCGCGGTCGATCGTCCAGCTCATCCGTAAAAAAGCAGTGCGTGCAGCGCATATCGCAGACGCTCGTTACCAGAATATTTAATAAAATCGGTGAGAACGGCTGTCCGATTGCCAGTTTGGCGTATCGTTTCAATAATTCTTTCGTCGTAAAATCCATTTTATATTTCCTTAGTAAAATAAACGGTCTCGGCTTTGATGCCCGGATTCATCCCAACGTTTTACTTTATCTTACCAAACGGATGCAGAGCAAGATAAGTTCCCGTTTAACAGCGATTTCTTTGTAATTTGAATGTAATAGTTTTCGGCGGGTCCATATAAAAATTGCTTTTAACCGGTCGTCCGTCAAAGCGAGGATTGTGTTAAAATCGAGCTATGTTTCGCCGTGTTTATCTGGATAACAGCGCGACCACGCCGGTCGATAAGGAAGTCGTCGAGACGATGCTGCCGTTTTTGACGGAAAAATTCGGCAATGCTTCGAGCATTCATTTTTTCGGACAGGAAGCGCGCGCCGCCGTCGATAAGGCGCGGCATCAGGTCGCCGAAATCCTCAACGCGCGCCCGAACGAAATCGTTTTTACGTCCGGCGGCACCGAGGCGAACAATCTCGCCGTGCGCGGTCTGGTCGAAGCGAATCAAAAACACGGGCGTCACATAATCACCTCGCAAATCGAGCATTCGGCGGTCAAAAACGTCTGTCAGGATTTGGAAAAACGCGGGCTGGAAGTCACATATCTGCCCGTTTAC
>DASVRL010000081.1:0-5817 GCA_036388635.1 Pyrinomonadaceae bacterium | reverse complement strand
ACAAGAACCGCGCTATGCCTCCGGTTTTCAGAGCTGGATTTCGAGAAAATTATTAAATCAAGATACATCCGCTCATGATTGGGCGCACCTGATTTTGCAGGAATCAAACGGCGATGAAGAAAAAGCCTTTGACCTTTTCTTCGCGCTTCTGGAAGAATTTAAGTTAGAAAAAGAAGATTTAAGCCATGAATAATTTTCAACCGAACGAACACGGCTACTGGGGCGAATTCGGCGGGCGTTTTGTTCCCGAAACGCTGATGTCGCCGCTCGAAGAACTTTTGGGCGCGTATTTTGCCGCGCGCGACGACGCGGATTTTCAAGCCGAATTCCTGCGCCTTTTAAAAGATTTTTCCGGTCGCCCGACGCCGCTTTTTCACGCGCAGCGGCTTTCGGAAACTCTGGGCGGCGCGCAGATTTATCTCAAACGCGAGGATTTGGGACATACCGGCTCGCACAAAATCAACAACGCCATCGGACAGGTTTTGCTCGCCCGCCGAATGGGCAAAAAACGCATCATCGCCGAAACCGGCGCGGGACAGCACGGCGTCGCGACGGCGACGGTGTGCGCTTTGTTCGGGCTGGAATGCGTCGTTTATATGGGCACGGAAGATATGCGGCGGCAGGCGCTGAACGTTTTTCGGATGCAGCTTTTGGGCGCCGAGGTGCGCGGCGTCGATTCCGGCTCGAAAACCTTAAAAGACGCGATAAACGAAGCTTTGCGCGATTGGGTGACGAACATCGATTCGACTTATTACCTGCTCGGCTCGGCGCTCGGTCCGCATCCGTATCCGCTGATGGTCAGAGATTTTCAGAGCGTCATCGGACGCGAAGCGCGCGAGCAGATTCTGGAAAAAACCGGGCGGCTTCCCGATTTGCTGGTCGCCTGCGTCGGCGGCGGCTCAAATGCCATCGGGCTTTTTCACCCATTTTTGCAGGACGAAAATGTAAGAATGATCGGCGTCGAAGCCGGCGGAAAAGGCAATGTTTTGGGCGAGCACGCGGCGCGTTTTAATGCGGCGGGCGGCGGAAAAATCGGCGTCCTTCAGGGCACGAAAAGTTATATTTTGCAGGACGAGCGCGGGCAAATCGCTCTGACGCATTCGATTTCGGCGGGTTTGGATTACGCTTCGATCGGTCCTGAACACGCCTTTCTGCACGACGCCGGGCGCGCCGAATACGTTTCGGCTTCGGACGCGGAAGCCTTGCGGGCGTTTCAGACTTTATCGCAAACCGAAGGCATCATTCCCGCGCTGGAAACCTCGCACGGCATCGCTCACGCGCTGAAAATCGCGCCGGAAATGTCGGCGAATGAAGTGATGATCGTGAACATTTCCGGGCGCGGCGACAAGGACGTCAATCAGGTTCAGGAAATGCTCGCTACGTAAAATTCAAACGGGATAGACAGGACAGGCGAAATGATGAATGATGAATGATGAACGCTGAATTGCAGATTCAGCGTTTTGCTTTTATCGTTTCGCGTTTCAGATTATCCTGTTTATTTTTCATGTTTGTCTTTTATTTTTTTGCCGCAATTTTAGTTTTTCTGAGCTACAAATCCCTGCGCGGCGGGATTAATTATCTCGATTTTTTTCGGCGCGAACTCGCCAAACCGAAATCAAATTTTGCGCCGTTTGTTTCCGTAATCGTTCCGTGTCGCGGGCTGGAAGCGGGATTGGAGAAAAATCTGTCGGCGCTTTTCGAGCAGAATTTTCCGGCTTACGAGATTTTATTTGTCGCCGATTCCGAAAAAGATGAAGCGGTGAAAATCATCGAAAAAGTTTCGGGCGAAAGCGCGCGGCGCGCCAAATCGAAACTTGTAATTTCGGGCAAAACAAAAAACGAAAGTCAAAAGGTTCACAATCTGCGCGAAGCCGTTTTGAAGGTTTCCGCCGAAGCGGAAATTTTCGTTTTCGTCGATTCCGACGCGCGTCCCGGTAAAGACTGGCTGAAAAATTTAATCGCGCCTTTAGAGAACGAAAAAATCGGCGCGGCGACCGGTTATCGCTGGTTCATTTCGAAAAAAATCAATTTTGCCTCCGAAATGCGTTCGGTCTGGAACGCTTCTATCGCTTCGGCGCTGGGCGCGAATCCGGAATCGAATTTCTGCTGGGGCGGCTCGATGGCGATGCGGCGCCAGACGTTTGAAGCGTTGCGGATGCGCGAAAAATGGCGCGGCGTTTTGTCGGACGATTTCGCCGTCACGCGCGCGATGAAAGAGGCGAATTTGCCGATTTATTTTGTGCCGCAGGCGCTGACGGCTTCGGTCGCCGATTGTTCTTTCGGAGAGCTTTTCGAATTTACGACCAGACAGATGAAAATCACACGCGTTTACGCGCCGCATCTCTGGAAACAATCGTTGGCGGGAGCGTTTCTTTTCAACCTGGTTTTCGTCTGGGGAATTTCGATTGTCGTTTTCAGCCCGGCAAACGCGGTTTCATTCTGGTTTGCGCTGGTCAGTTTATTTTTAATTTCCGCGTTCAGCACCGGTAAGGCGTGGCTTCGTTTGAACGCCGCGAAATTGATTTTGAAAGATTACGAAAAAGATTTGAAGCGGCAATTTTGGGCGCAGAACACGCTCTGGATTTTTTCGCCCGCTTTGTTTCTCTATAATTCGGTCGCCGCTCTTTTCTCGCGCAAAATTCTCTGGCGCGGCATCGCTTACGAATTAAAATCGCCTGATAAAACCATTATTATTCAGTAAAATACAACTTCCCATCGATTGCTTTCATCTGACGGCTAGAGTAAATTTTTAATAGTTAAAATTTATTATCGAACAAGGGGACGGGTTTATGTCTAAATTTTTAATTCTGCGGCGCGCGCGTTTTCTATTATTATTGCCGGTTATTTTAATTTTCGCGCAGTTTACGCCGGCGCAAAATACGCCGCCGAAACCGACGCCGTCGCCGTCGCCGGTCACGACGGGCAAAATGCCGGTCGTCGTCATTCCCGGCTTAATCGGCTCGGAACTGGTCAACAGAGAAACCGGCGAGAGCGTCTGGTTTCACCTGCAAAGAGCGAAAAAAGACGATTTGCGCCTGCCGATTTCGGCGAATATCGCGCGCAACCGCGACAACCTCGTGCCGGGCGATATTCTGCGCAACGTCAAGCTCGTCAAATTTTTACCCGAAACCCAGATTTACGAAAGACTGGTCGAAGCGCTGAAAGCCGACGGCTACACCGAAGCCAAATGGGATGCGCCCGTGGCTACCGACGTTTTTTATGTTTTCCCGTATGACTGGCGGCGCGACAATGTGGAAACCGCGCGGATTTTAATGCAGAAAATCCAGTCGGCGAAAACCAGATTAAGAAAACCGAATCTGAAATTTAACATTATCGCTCATTCGATGGGCGGCTTGATTTCGCGTTACGCGGTGATGTACGGCAGCGCGGATTTGCCCGCCGGAACGCGAAAACCGGTGCCGAACTGGTCGGGCGCCAGACATTTCAACAAGATTTTTCTCGTCGGCACGCCAAACGAAGGCTCGCTGCCTTCGCTCAATTCGCTTATCAATGGCTTTTCGTTTCTCGGCGGCGGACTGAATCTGCCCTTTGTGCAGAATTTGACGCGATTCGATATTTTTACGATTCCGTCCGTTTACCAGCTTTTGCCGCAGTCGGGGACGCTGCGCGCCTTTGACGAAAATCTAAAGCCGATTGAAGTGGACATTTATAATGTCGAGACGTGGGAAAAATACGGCTGGGCGGCTTACGAGGACGAAGATTTTCCCAAAAAATTCAGCGACGCCGAACAGCGCGGCGCAAAGGCTTATCTGCGCGCCGTGCTCGAGCGCGCCCGACGTTTTCACGAATCGCTGAAAGCGACGTCTATAACGAAAAGTCCCGTTCCGGTTTTCTTTTTAGGCGCCGAGTGCAAGCCGACTCTGGACGGAATGGTGATTTACCGCGACGCCAAGAAAAACGAGTGGCGGACTTTGTTTAAGCCGGATTCGTTTGAACGCGCCGACGGCACGAAAGTTTCCGAAAAGGAATTGGAGCCGCTGCTTTATTCGCCCGGCGACGGAACGGTGACGAAACGCTCGTTTCTGACGGCGGCAATCCGCAATATCAGCAACAACGAACAGACTTCTTTTCCGGTCTGCGAGGAACACCAAAACCTGACCGGCAATCCCGAAATTCAAAAAACTATGTTTGCCGTTCTGGACGAAAAATAAAATTTGGAAGAAAATCATCTGGCATGAGTAAAATTGCTCAGTTTGCCCAACTGATTCGCTCGACGGCGCGCGCCAAAAAGCTCGATACGGTGATTTTCTTCGTCACCTCGCGCTGCAACGCCGCCTGCGAAACCTGTTTTTATCACGAAGAGTTAAATAAAAAAGGCGATTTGACGTTTGCGGAAATCGAAAAAGTCTCGCTTTCGATGCCGCAAATTACCGACCTGTGGCTTTCCGGCGGCGAGCCGACGCTGCGCAGGGATTTAAACGAGATTATCGATTTGTTTGTCCGCAACAACCGGATAAATCGCCTGATTATTCCGACCAACGCCCTTGTTAAATCCAGAGTTTTCGAAACGGTCGAGCACGCTTTATCGCACTCGCAAATCACCGATTTATATCTGAACATCGCGCTGGACGGCTACGGCGAAACGCACGATAAAATTCGCGGCGTGCCGCGCAACTGGCAGAAAACGCTCGACTGCATCCGGCATCTTTATCCGCTGAAAGAAAAATTCGGCGCGCGTTTTCGTCTGAACGTCAACACGGTTATCTGCGCCGAAAATTACACGGAAATCGAAAAGCTTTCGGAATTTTTGTGGCAAAACTTTAATCTCGACGGGCAATATTTCAATATCATTCGCGGCGAAACGAAATCCGGCGATTCGATAAAAGCCGTTCCGCCTGAAGCCTTGGCGAAAATCTACAAACACGCGGCTAATCTGACCAAACGATACGGCGAAAGAATGTTTGCCGGCGATGATTTTTCAAAACGCTTTGTCAAATCAATCGCCTATGTCGGCACGATTATGACGCATTATCGTCACCAGCACGCGAATTTCGATAAACCGACCGCGTGGGCTTTTCCCTGCACGGCGGGCGCGACGACCGCCGTTATCGATTACAACGGCGACGTGCGCGCCTGCGAGCTGCGCGAAAAATTTGCGTCGCTCAGAGATTTCGATTTTGATTTCGGAAGGCTTTGGGCGGATAATTCAAGAACTACCGAGATTGACGCCATTGACGAAGGTCGCGCCTGCTGGTGCACGCACGTCTGCTTTATTCACGACTCGCTGCGGCATTCGCGCCGGGCGCTGCTCGTGGAAGTTCCGAAAAACTATCTGACGCGGGAGAAATGGGTATGATAAAAAGTCTGTTTGATTACGACGACAAAGAACTTCAGCCGAAAGAAAACAAATCCGAAACGGAAACCGAAGAATCAATCAGGCGGCAGCTCGACGAAATGAATCTTTCGGCGGAAACGTCCGGCGCGGACGACGAGATAGAAACCGTAATTTTGCCGAGAATCGAACGGGTCTATGCAGCAGACGCAAATGAGCCGTCTCAGCCGCCGCTATCGCCCGGTAATGTCTTTCCGGAAAATCAGTTTTTCGAAGTCGAAACGGAAACGCGCCCGCTGGAAACTGCTCCAATATCGCCCGAAGTCGCGCCGCTGCCGCCGGAAGCCGAGCCGCCGCCGCCTCAAGTCTCGACCGCCGCCGCGACGCCGTACCGGAATGTTCTGCAAAATGAAAATGCGCCGACAAATGAAAGCGTTTCTCAAACTGAAAATATTTACAAAACCGAAAACGCAGCGCCAGCCGAAGCTCAATCCTTAACGACCGCCGAAACGATTCGGCAAAGC
>DASVRL010000080.1:0-5007 GCA_036388635.1 Pyrinomonadaceae bacterium | reverse complement strand
GCCTGGCTGATGCGGTCCTGCTCGGCGATGTGATGCTGGAGTTCGACGATGTGGCGCTCGGCTTGCTCGGCGCGCTCGCGCTCGGCTTGCTCGGCTTTGGCGGTCGTTTCCTTGACGTCGTCTACATAGCGACGATAAGTCATATAAGCGACGGCGAAAAATCCGATAATGACCGCAAACAAAAACATATTGATTTGCTGGATGGCTTTTGCCGCGACGCCTGCCAGAATCGCTCCGGTCAGAAACATCACCAGCGCGTTCAAACAATATTCGTTCCAAACCTGCCAGATGCTCTTGCCGCTTTTCAGCGCGGCGAAACCGGCGACGCAAATCGAATTGACGATAAACTGCGGCAGCGCCATCGCCGTCAGCAATCCGATAAAAACCGTCGCGCTGCCGCCGGCGATGATCTCTTCGGTCGAGCCGAAAAGCAGATAAACGACCTGCGCCGTCAGAAAAGTGGAAACCGAGGCGATGGCGCTGTTGATAAAGATGGTTTTGGTTTTTATGTTGATGCCTTTGCTGCGAAACTTCAGCGAGGTGTAAAAAGATTCGAAACCCGCCAGCAGAACGGCAATCTCGCTGCCGTATATCAAAAGCGATAGAAGAATCAGAGCGTCGGAAATCGTGAGATGAATTTTCGTGCGCGGCAGTTGAATGCCGAGATACGAGCTGAAAAAGACCGTCACGATGGCTAAGGCAATCAATCCGGCGCTGATTTTCTCGACCGGAAAGGAATAAACCGACCACGCCAGAGCGGCGAAACCTATCGGCAGTAAAACCGAGGCATAAACAATATTATTTCTTTCTTTGTTTTCCACTTGTTCGGATAAATCGGGAATTCAGGAATAATTCAGAAGGTAAGTTCAAGAACCTAAGTTTTGGAAGGGCAAGGCTTAGAAAAGCATCTCCAGCCTTTGTTATTATATGCTAAAGGCGGCGAGTTTTCCAAGAAAATTTTTCTATTCGGAATATTTTCTTCGGATTACGAGTAAAACCCGGTTGAAAAAGCGCTCTGCGGCTCTCTGCCTTCATTTGGCGTCCTTTGCGGTCGGGAAGATTTTTAACGCACACGACGCAAAGTTTTTTTCTAAACCGAACAAAGATAGTTTCTTTGTTTGTAAAACGGCTTTCGGTAAAAAACCGAGAAAAACGCAGGAACAAGTTCTGTTCCCGCGTTTTTTTTGCCCGATTCTCTTTTAAAAATCAAAAGAGTTTTTTTATTGTTCCTGCATACCGATTGTGTTGTCTCCATTGACCATCACGCCGCTGGTTTGCGACATTGTGCTGTCGCTGAGCAAAAGTCCGTCGCTCAGCAAAAGTCCGTCGCTGAGCAGCAGACCGTCGCCCAAGACGCTTCGGTCCGGCATCGGAATATTGTTGTCATACAGATTGCTCGACGGCATAAAGAGCGAGCCGCCTTTTAACTGCGCCGTCGAACTGAACAACGCCGAGGAATTGGCAACCAGCGTGGTGTCGCTGAGCAGCAGACCGTCACTTAAGAGCAATCCATCGCTGAGCAGCAGCCCGTCGCTTAATAACAATCCGTCGCTCAATAACAATCCATCGCTTAATAACAATCCGTCGCTGAGTAATAAACCATCGCTGAGCAAGAGACCATCGCTGAGCAGCAGCCCGTTAGCATAGACCTTCTGGTATTCCGAGATAAGCTGGGTGCCGGTCAGCAAACCGTATCCTGCCGTAATGCCGCCAGCCCACTGAAAGCGAGTGCCGCCGATGGTCGAAGTGTGATTCGGAAGCAATTCGCCGGAGGTCAGCAGCGGCGTTCCGAGCGGAGTCTCTGCTGCAGGCAAATCCTGACGAACCAGTTTTGCCAGGCGAATCGCGCCTTCGACGTTCAGATTGCCCGCGCCCTGTTCGAGATGATTGAAGCCCGCCAGCGGCTGCGCCGTGTATTGCAGAATCATCTTGACCATATTCGGCGTCAGCTTCGGATTGGCTTGCAGCATCAGCGCCACCGTTCCCGAAACAATCGGCGTCGCCATCGAAGTTCCAGACAGATACATCAACTGCATATCATCATTGCTGCCGTCACCGTTGATTTCCAGCTGCGGATTTCCCTCGGCTAATTCGTTATCCTTTGCTCTGGCAGCTATTATTTTATTGCCCGGCGCGACCAAATCGGGTTTGATGAGATGGTCGTATATTTTTACGCCGTTCTGCGTGTAGAACGAGCGCGTCGGACCGCGCGAGCTGAACGTCGCAATCGCGTCGTCGTCTCTTTTATCAGTACCGAAGGTGTTGGCGGCGCCGACCGTGATAACCGACGGGTCATTGCCGGGAGCGTGAATCGCGCCGTAGATTTTGTTCCCTTGCGCGTCTTTACCGTTGTTTCCGGCGGCGGCAACGACCACGACACCGGCGGCGGTCAAGTTGCGCACGGCGCGGCAAACCGGGTCATTGCGCCAGGTTTCAACCGCCGCCGTGCCTAAGCTTAAATTGACGACGCGAATATTAAGTCTGGCGCGGTTGGTGTAAATCCAGTTGAGAGCTTCGATGAGTTTGGCGGTCGAGCCGCGTCCATCATTATCGAGAGCGCGAACCGCGATGATTTTCGCTTCCGGCGCGACGCCCTGATAATTTTTCAGAACGTTGATGGAAGTGCTGTCGCCGGGTTTGCCGCCGCGACCGGCAGCCAGCGCCGCCACGTGCGTGCCGTGTCCGAATTTATCTTCCGCGCCGCCCGAGACAAATTCTTTATGTTCGGCGATGCGTTTGTTTCCGCTCGCGCCGAGAAAAGCGTGATGCCCGTCGAAAACAGCCGAATCGACGACGGCAATGCCGATGCCGCGACCGTCGAGCGCGCTGTTGCCGGTTTGCGCTTTCATAGCGAGAACGCCGGTGGTCGTGTCGATATGTCCGAGGACTTTCATTTCCAGGTCGAGCGAAAGATGTTTGGCGCTGGAAACGGCGGCGACTTCTTCGGCGACGCGCGCCGGCAGTTCCAGAACGAGCATATTCAGGCTTTCGGCGCGGCTTTCGATGGAAACGTTGTTGCGCCTTAAAACCGCCTGCAATTCATTATTGTTGATGTCGTCCGATTGCAGAATGACTTTCACCAGCTTGTCCGGGTCGGTGCCGAGCAGAGCCTGTAAATCGGGAGAGATTTTATCGCCGACAAAACCGTCGTTGCCGATGATTTCGCCCGCTTCGTCCAAATCGATCCGGCGAAGCTGTTTGCGCAAGCCGAAATCGGCGACGACTTCCAGCCGGTAATCGTCCGGCGTTCCGTTCGTCACGACCTGGAGCGTGTTTTTCGCCATCGCCGCGCGAATCGCCTCGGCGACGGCGAAACCGAACATCGGATTATTTTTGGAAAGCGTCGAAACGTCTTCGATAAACAAAATCGCATTTGACGTTTCGACCGCTTTTAGAGTGTTTTGCAAAGCCTGGACGGCTTCGGTCTGGTTTGACGCGTCGTTTAAAAGCGACGGTAAATCGAGCCGCCAAACTTTCCTTTGCCGCAATAATTGCGGAGCCGTTTCGCTTCTCATCCACGCCGCCACCGTTTCGACGACCGCGCGGCTTTTCGTCCGCGTTTTATCGACCAGAATCGTGCCGCCTTTACCTTTAAGGGAAAAAGCCGCTTTGACTTTTTCGATCTCGCTTTCCAGACCTTCCGTGGCGGGCGTTAATCTGCCCTGTTCCGCCAGAGAAGAAAGGTCTTCAACATACTTTGGAAAAACTTCGGATTTGCCCGCGCTTTTTTCCAAATTTTTCGCATTACTTTTGGGAGCTAACCTCTGCCCTTGCACGACCGGCGTCAGAAGAAGAGCCGAGGTTAGCAATGCCGAAAAAATGTTTGTGAATATTTTTTTCATTTCTTTTCCTAAATCGTTTCAATCGTGCAAAATAAAATATTTCGCGCTTTTACTTTGGGCAACGCCCGTGCCAGAAGCAAATATTTAATATTAATCAGCAATCATCGAAGTTTTAAAATAAAATTGAAAGATTTTCGGAGCCAGTCAAGATTCAATTCGGTCAATTTGAATGACTTTTTCTCAGTTTGACCGGAAAGTAAAACGGCGAAAGACCTTTCAGTCAATCGCCGCCGTAGTAATAAATTATTGCCGGGCTTTCCGGCTTTATTTCGTGATTCCCACTTGATTTAAAGCGTAAGCGTAATCGAAGGCAATCTCTTTCAAACGGTCGAATCTGCCGCTTGAGCCGCCGTGTCCGGCGCCCATATTGGTTTTGAGCATAACGATATTATCGTCCGTTTTCACGGCGCGCAGTTTTGCCGCGTATTTCGCCGCTTCCCAGTACATCACCTGACTGTCGTAGAGCGACGTTTCGATAAGCATATTCGGATAGTTCTGAGCTTTCAGGTTTTCATACGGCGAATATTTAATCATATAATCGAAGGCTTCCTTTTCGTTCGGATTGCCCCATTCAATCCATTCGCCGGTCGTCAAAGGCAAAGATTCGTCGAGCATCGTGTTCATCACGTCGACAAACGGAACCTGCACGATGGCGGCTTTGAAAGTTTCCGGCGACATATTGACGACCGCGCCCATCAAAAGCCCGCCCGCGCTGCCGCCCTGAATCACCAGCCGGTCGCTGGAAGTGTATTTATTGGCAACCAGCCATTTGGCGGAGTCGATAAAATCGTGAAAAGTGTTCAGCTTTTTCATCATTCTGCCTTCCTGCCGCCATTTTTCGCCGAGTTCCGAGCCGCCCCGAATGTGCGCGATGGCGTAAATCATTCCTCTATCGACCAGGCTCAGGCGATTGGTCGAAAAGCTCGGCGTCATCGAAATCCCGTAGGAGCCGTAAGCGTAAAGCAGCATCGGCGCCTTGCCGTCGAGCTTAGTGCCCTTTTTCATCATCACCGAAATCGGGACTTTCACGCCGTCGCGCGCCGTCGCCCAGACGCGCGTCGTTTCGTATTTCGTTTTGTCGTAGCCGCTCGGAATTTCCTGCTGTTTGACGATCTCGCTGGCGCGCGTTTTGAAATTGTATTCGTAGGTCGAGTTCGGCGTGATC
>DASVRL010000079.1:0-11975 GCA_036388635.1 Pyrinomonadaceae bacterium | reverse complement strand
TAAATCCATTTATACTCGCTTGATAACAGGTTTATTTTAATTTTTACTTTCTTTTTGTTATTGTCCTGCCCATTTCCTTCAACGGTTTCCCACTGACATTCCCCGCGCGGAATCCAATCGTTTTGCCGGGCTTTCTCCTTCCAGTCCTGAAAAGCCCCCATTTCCAGTGCTTTTTGATACAAAATAACGTAAGCATTTATACCAACTCCAATTAAAGAAGCAAAAGCGGCTATCACTGCAGATAAAACCGCGCCCCAAAATAAAATTTTTGCACTCTTAATTGCGCTATCATCATTTCCTTTCGGCACCTGAATATTTATCGTTGTTGCTGGTGTCATTAGAGTTTCCTCACATTCTACATTTTAAACTTCAATCAACTTCAAACTTTCAATGCCTCTATCGTCCACAATCTTGACGGCGACACGTTTTTTATCACCGATAGCGAACGGTAGAGAAACGCTGCCGTGATAGCTTTCGATTAGCTCGTGGTCAATCTCAGCTTTCAGATTGTTGGCTAATTTTGTCCAACCTTCTTTCGCGCCGGAGAGCGGGAAAAAGACCTGGTGCGGGAAAAGGCTTCTGCCGTCGAAATTGGTGTCGAGCATCCAGACGGCGATGCGGTTTGTGCCGCCGGATTCGATTGTGCCTTCTTTGACGTTGTAATAATCGAATCCTAAAACTTCAACTTGATAATTGCCGTCAGCAAGTTTATTTAGTTTTACGTCGGGCTGACCGATAAGCCAGAAACTTTCGTTGCTCGAACGGTTTTTCTTTAAATCGTCGGTTAGCAAATCAGCGTTCATCTGCGCTTTCAAAAGCGTTACGCCTTGCCAGTTTGTTTGCTCAATGTTATTTACTGCCACAGGGTCGAACTGGAACGCCGCGAAGATGACGAATTTCGGTTTCGGGAAAAGGCGGTTTGCTTCCTGTAACGCGAGTTCGACCTGTGTCGGTGGCATCGGTTCGTGTTCGGGCGAGAATGAAACGACGGCGCGCGTCGGGTCGCTTCCGTCCTCGTTGGCGAGTTCCGCGTCGGCGTGTAAAAAGCGCGTTCCGGCGAGCGGTTCGACGCGCGAGAACATCATCTTTTCGCCGCGTCTGCCACGAATGCCGGTTCTTAGTAATTCGCTACGCCATTCGTCTTGCCGTAAGCTCTCGCCCGAACGCGCAATCGAAGCGTCGGCGGGCATCGGGTCAACTTCCGCCGCGTCGGTCAAAGATTGGACGACGGGCGCGGGAACGGCTTCGACGGTGAAAGGCGATGTCACGCGCGCCGTGTTTTTTTCAATCAAAGGCTGGTCGTAAAGCGTTTCGGTCGCGGGTGGCTCGTTGTTGGCGATTGATTTTAAGGTGACGTGCGGAACGGTTTTGTATTTGAAACCGCTCGATACGCCTTCTTCGGGTTTGGTGAGCTGGAAATAATCGAACGTCGCCGTCATCAAACGCTGTTTGGCTAAGGTGAGCGCGACGCGCGAAGTGTCGCAGGTTATCCAACGTCTTCCCCATTGCTCGGCGACAAAAGCGGTTGTTCCCGAACCGCAAGTGATGTCTAAAACCAAATCTCCTGGGTCGGTGGTCATTAAAAGACAACGAGCGACTACTTTTGTGTTAGTTTGAACAACATACATTTTAGGGTCAGTAAATTGACCTGTCATTGTATCCGTCCACATATTGTTTAAAGTTCGCCACTCGAAATCATTTGCAAAACGTATGTATCGAATACTGTTCTGGGCAACGTGCAAACGATTAGATTCAGCCAAACGATTCATACCCAAAGGATAATTTGCTTTCCAATGCGTATTCGGTGGCGGATTATAAACCTTGCCTTGAAAAGTAAATGGTTGTGGCTCACTCGCTGCGCCTTGAGAAATTAAACTGTCGGGTCTGTAAAGTCTGGCATTTTCGGGAAATTGTTTTTCTCCTCTTACTTCTTCTGCCGTCAATCCTCTTGTTTGTCCATCATCAAATTGCACCCATCTATAACCTTCTTCTCCAATAGCACGTTGAAGCGATTTATATAAGGGGCGGAACTTTAAATTTCTCTTGTCTTTGCCATACCAAATCAAATAATCACCGGCACGAGGCAAAGAAATAGATTCAAAACCTGATGTTGTAGCAAATGAAATTATAGAGACAAAATTATGACTTCCTAAAACTTCGTCCATCAAATTTCTCACCAAATGCACATTCTCATCGGAAATCTGCACGAATATTGAACCACTTTCGTGAAGCAGTTCGCGGGCGAGCAGCAGGCGGTCGCGTAGGTATGTGAGATAAGAATGAATGCCGAGTTCCCAGGTGTCGCGGAACGCTTTTAAGGTTTCCGGTTCGCTCGTCAAATCGTCGTCTTTTCCGTCTTTCACGTCGCGCTTGTTGACGAACGGCTGAAAGTTCGAGCCGTATTTGATGCCATACGGCGGGTCGAAATAAATCATCTGTACGCTGCCCGCCATTCCTTCTTTGACCAGCAGCGAGTTCATCACCAGCGTCGAATCGCCCGCAATCAAACGGTTCGACCAATTGTGCTTGTGTTTATAAAACTCGATTTCCTGATAGAGCGGCAGATTCGCCTGGTCGCTCATAAACAGCGACGGTTGAAAATTTATCTCGTTTTCGTGTTTGCGCCGCACGGCTTCGACAATCGTGCGCGGGTCAATTCGCTCGTGAACGTGCAAGGATACGGTCGGCACTTCAAAACTCGTATGCTCGGCTTTGCCCGCCCATTGCAACTGCGGGTCAAGATGCGGGTCGTATTCATACTTTTGTTTGCCGCCGTCCTTATCGGTTTCCGGCGTGACCAATCCAACTTGCGGGTTATTGGTGCGTTGTTTGTCGTCGTGCGTGTATTGTTCGATGTCTTTGACAGACGACGTAGCATTTCTCTTAGGCATAGTTTAGTTTGAGTGTGTTTTTTTCTGTTTGATTTATAATTTAGATAAGAAAAAAAGGCAAGGAGATTTTAGAAAAGGAGGTTTAGAGATTGGAAGAAAAGGCAGAAGTAACATCGTTTGAAGAATTTTGCGAAATAAAAAGACAGATGGCGCTTGACGGTGTTCCAGAAAAGGATAGAAATGCCTTATTGGAAGCAATGGAAGGAAAGCCTGTCGAGATTCACTTAGAAACAAGGTTTGGCGAGGCTTATTTTCGTTTTACACCGAAACCCGCAGAGGAAATGTTATTAGACGACGCGCGGCGGCAGGCTTTTGGCAAAGATAATGTAGTTTACCAAACTAACGAAATTACGAATGAGGAACTATATAAAAAATATGATGAAATAATAGAAAAGGCGGATTTTTCCACACCGGAAACGGCATCGAAAGTTGCTGAGGAAGCCGTAGAGTTTATACGGCAAAGAGCAAAGCAAAAATCAAGCAGCTTCATCGAGCCGATTCTGGACTTGAGAAAGTCCTATTTCGCAACACAAAAGTCAATCGAATTGTTTCCGAAATTTATAAGACAGATTGTTGAATCTATTGACGTAAAAGACATTAAAGAAACCCTTGATTCAATAGAGGCAAGGGCTTACGAATATTCTCCCGAAGAGCTGCAAGTTGTTGTTCAAAGCAAAAAAAATCTCGTTGAGAATTTCTACACTAAATACAGTAACGACAAGTTACTGAAAGAACTCATCGGGAAAAAGCACGGCGGCTCTCGACTGCGAACGAAACCTTATTGGTCAAAAGAAAATTTGATTGAGTTCTTTAAAGCCGTCGAAAGCATTCCAAAAATAAAAGGCGAGCTTGCTTGGGAGTATGTGGCTAAAATGGTTATGACGATGGGAAGCAGCGACCGCACGTTCAAATGGCTGCTCGGCGACGACACTTTGGCGACTTTCCCCCCAAAATTATTGGCGGAAGCCGTTCAAGTGTTTGGAAAATATCGTGGAGGTATTTCGACAATTAAGAAAGACCAGCACAAGCCGCAATTTTTCGGGTATCGCCACGCACTATTTTTATTAAATTATCCTGACATATATAAATTCGGGACGTTATATAATAAATATTACGAGGGCGGTAAATTACACAGAGAAAAACAATTTTCAAGTTGAATCTTGAAAAATTGTTGAAAGAATGGTGAAACCACAACGCGTCAAGTTCAGTTTTGACGCGTTATTTTTGCGTCTGAGATTCTGGATTTGAATGAATTTATTTTCATTCAAATTTTTAATTTTGGAAGGAAAAATTATGCAAAACCATCTTTTAGTAGTTGAGGAAGTCGCAGCACTTTTGCGAGTTGATAAACAGCGCGTTTACGAGCTGATTAGAACTAACCGGATTCCCGTAATCAGGTTGGGCGTGCGGCAATACAGATTTTCTCAAGAAGAAATCAATCGCTGGCTTGTGAGCGGCGGCGCAGCGGCGCAAGCAGAGAAGGGAAAGCAAGAAGGTCTAAAAAGCGAGGGAGGTAAATAAAATGATAGATACGATTGCAATTAAAAATCATTACCCGGCGCTGCCGCTGGATGAGAGGTTTTTAATGGGAAGAGGCTGGAAAGTCTCTTCCCGCAGCAACCTGCTTACGTGGGTGAGAAACGGGCAAAAAGGCAGCAATCTTCCACGCTTAACGCTGACCGTGACGCCGAACGCGACCGTGCATCTGCGCGCGGAAGTCTCATTGCCCAAGCTGATGTTTGGAAATAACGTCCGACTGCCTGACGAATCAGAATTGTCATCTGGGCTGGCGCAGATTGCCGATTATGTCAGACAGGAGAGCGGTTTCGCGTTCGATGCGGCGACGGCGCGAGTCAGCCGTGTAGATTTTACAAAGGACTTTCAGGTAGGCGAGGAAAGAGTTATTCCGATAATCACGGCGCTGTCGCGGAAAACCATTTCCCGGCACGACCGGACGGCTTATAACGACGATAGCCTCTACTTCCGAAGCAGAGGAAAAACGAAAGAGATTTGCATATACAGTAAATCGCACGAGGTCATTGCTGACAAGTCAAATTTGCAGGATGTCATTGAAATGTCGCGCGGACTGTTGCGGGTCGAGTGTTCGTTTCTAAATGCAAAGGCGGTTAATGCTCTCGCGGAGCGGCTAAAACTTCCGAATAGGTCTGTCGGCAGTCTCATAAACCAATCTGTCGCTGACGCCGTTTTCGCAGAGGTCGAGGCAAAACTTCAAATCGCCAGTTTCGGCGACGGCGGCGATTCCGAGACAACTCTTTTGAATCTCATAGCACTTTATGGCTCGCGCCGGGCGATGAGATTGGTCGGATTTGCCGTATTTAAACAAACTTTCGGTCAATATTTCTTTAAAAATAATTCAATTGGAATTTCAAAGGATGCTTACTATCGGGATGCTGCCGACTGGCGCAAAGCGAGCGTCTCTATGGCGCTCGAACTCCTTGAGTAATAACTATGTCGCTTGGTTGCGGTTATTGCAACTGATTTGTAGTAAATCGCGCTCGGCGCGCGTGATTTAAATATGAAATGTAGTCATACGTTATTGATAATGAGAGGACGCAGAATAAATAGTTGCAGTAAAGGACAAATATAGTTGGCGCTCTCGCCGCCGTCGCCGCCGCGCCAACTACGTCTTTTGTGTGTCCGTTTTGTCCGTTTTGAAAGGTCTTCCGGCTTTCCCGTAAGTCTTAACGGTTTCGAGTGCTTTTTCTTCGATGGCGTATTCGCGTCCGAGTTGATGCGCTTCAAGTTTACCTTCGGTTATCAGAGCGCGGACGCGCCGGACGCTGACGCCCAATCGGTCGGCGGCTTCCTTTGTTGTCAGAAGTTTCATAACTTCGATTATTTCTTAAAATAAATATTCCGTCAAGGGCAGTTTAATTTGACAACAATATACCGACAACGGTATATTAAGAGAGTAGTATTTATTTCAAATGAAAGGAACAAAACAAATGTTTATTTTGAAAGGAATTGACCAATTAGAAAAGGCGATTCAGCGAGCGCGAAAGATTCGCCCGCGCGTCGAGTTCGACCACTTCGGACGCTACCGCGTTTCGGGAAGCAAGGGCGGTTATTACACAGTCATTTGTCGAAAAGACAATCGCGGCATCAAGGCTGTCGAATGCACCTGCAAAGGTGGCGAAAAAGGTCTGGTCTGCTATCACGCGGCGGCGCTATCGCTGCACGTCGGTCTGGCTCGGCAAAGACAAATTGCATAAATGGCGAAGGCTTAGGAAAGCGCTAACTTCCCTAAGCCCAATTCATCCGCCGGAAACTCAGCAAGAAACCAACGGACGCGCTCATTTTAACACAATGCGGCGCGTCCTTCTCAAAAGGAGATTATGAGAGGACAAATAATAGAGAAGAAGAAAATAGACAACAACAATTTGGGTTTAGGCAGCGATTTACGACAAGCAATAAAGGTTGTTAATGCTGACTACCAACTTCTTGATTGGGAAGACCAAGAGTTTTTGAGCCGCGTCCTGCGCGCCGCGTTAGCGAATCTCGAAACGAACGAGGAGGCTAAAAATAATGGCACAAACTAACGGGCGCGGACAGATAATTGAAAAGGGAAAAGATAAGTGGCTGGTGCGGATTTTTCGCGGCAGGGATGCAAGCGGAAAAAAGTTATATTTCAATAAGGTCATTAACGGTAAAAAGTCGGTCGCACAAAAATATCTGACCGGAAAGCTGCGCGAGAAAGATTTAGGGATTTTTATTGAGAGTTCGCGGCAAACTCTGGACGAGCATTTAGACTACTGGCTTAAAACGATAAAAACGCGCGTCGCGCGCCAAACTTATGATGGTTACGAAATAGCTTTGCGGGTTCACGTCCGACTGCGCATCGGACAAATGAGATTGGCTGACATCAAAATCCACGATGTTCAGACGGTTTATGCTGAGATGGAAGCTGGCGGGAGTTCGGCGAGGACAGTGAGAAGCGCACATACCGTATTATCAATGGCAATGAAAAAAGCCGTCCAGCTTGATTACATCGTTAAAAATCCGTGTGATTACGCAGAGCTTCCTAAACAGGTCAAAGACGAAACGAAAGCCTTCTCTCCACGAGAAGCATCTCTTTTTCTCCAACACGCCAAAAATAACAAGCATAGTTTGATTTTCGAGTTGGCTTTGTTGACCGGGATGCGACCGGAAGAATACCTTGCGCTGCGGTGGTCGGACATAGATTTAAAAAGCGGTATCGCAACGGTGCAGCGAGTATTAGTTTGGCATCGAACGGGCGGCGGTTGGAGTTTGGACGAGCCGAAAACAAAAAAATCTCGCCGGAACATTCCTTTGCCGGATAGTTTAACGGAAAAGCTCAAAAAGCATCGAAAGAAGCAGTTGGAGTATCGTTTAGGAATGGGCAGCACGTATCAAAACAATAATTTCGTCTTTGCTTCTGAACTTGGAACACCGCTCAATTCCAGAAACCTCGCGCAGAGGCATTTCGACAAAATTTTGAAGGATGCCGGTCTGGATAAAATGGGATTTGTTTTGTATTCGCTCCGGCACACCTGCGCGACGCTACTTTTATTCGGCGAAGAAAATCCAAAGGTCGTTTCTGAACGGCTCGGACATTCCAGCGTGAAGATGACTTTAGACACTTACAGTCACGTTTTACCGGGTATGCAAGAGAACGCATCGAACAAACTTGAAGCAATGCTATATCGAAAGAGTGGAACACTTCGCAAAATTTGACACACCATTGACACACCAAAAGGGAAAAGGGCATCCGAAAGGATGCCCTAAACTATTGAAAACATTGGAGCCGGTGAACGGACTTGAACCGCCGACCTGATGATTACAAATCAACTGCTCTACCAACTGAGCTACACCGGCTTGACTGCAACTGCGTAAGCTTTCGCCGCCGCCGCAAACGAAAATACTACAAAAACCGCAAATTTTTCGCAAGCAGGGAAAAGAATTTTTCCGATTTGTTTAACTGTTAAAATATTTGTTGACGATTGTTTTGCAAAACGGTTACGATAGAATATGCCCGCTGAGGGTGTTCAGTCATCTTTTCCAAAAGACCTCTTTACTTGTTATCAAATAATAAATCTCGGAAAAATAAAAGGAGAAATTCCAGTGAAAGCTTTGCAGATTAGTGCGAAAAGTCTTGCGATAATGTTTTTGGCGGTTTTTGCTTTAACGGTCGTCAGCAGCAGCAGCGCCTCCGGTCAGGAGCCGTTTCGTCAGCAGCAGCCCAGAGCGACGCCGACGCCGAAATTGGTCATCAATCGAATACAGAGAGAGCTGCCGGTGGCGGCGAGAAATAATCTCTATTGCGCCGGATATATCCAGAATGCGCCGGTCAACACCGATTTTGAAGTGGTCGGCGCGAGCGACGAAAGAGAGCAAAACGTTTACGCCGAAAACGATTACGTCTATCTCAGCCGCGGCGCGAATCGCGGCGTGAAAGTCGGCGATATGTTTGCGGTGACGCGCCCGCGCGGAAAATTCAGAACGCGTTTTTCCAGAAAGGGAACGCTCGGAATTTACGTCGAGGAAGTCGGCGCGGTCGAAGTCGTCAATGTGAAATCGGAAGTTTCGGTCGCCCGCGTCGTGACTTCGTGCGACACCTTTTTACTGGGCGATTTGCTCCAGCCGATTCCCGCTCGCGTCAGCCCGGTGTTTCAGCCGCGACCGATGTTTGACCTTTTTGCCGAGCCGACCGGAAAAGCGCAGGGCAGAATCGTGCTGGCGCGCGACAGTCGCGAAGCTTTGTCCGCCGAGCAGGTCGTCTATATCGATTTGGGCGCGGAAGACAACGTCAGCGTCGGCGATTATCTGACCATTTATCGACCGCTCGGAACGGGCGGCGTTTTAAACTCCGACCAGCACGTATCGCTGAGCGCGCGCGACGACGGTTTTCAAAGCGAGACTTATCGCGGCGGAAAATTCTCGAATCAAGCGCCGCGCAAATCCGGCAGCGAAGCGGAAGGAAAAATCGTCTCGCGCCGCGATGCGAAAAGACGTCGCCCGAGCGGTTTGAGAAAAGTCGTCGGCGAGATGGTTATTTTAAATGTCAAAGAACGCACCGCGACCGCTTTGATTACGCGCAACGCGCAGGAAATTCACACCGGCGATATGGTGGAGCTTCAATAACGCGAGTAAAGAAGGCAGCCGGCGAAAAGCGGCGGGCGGGCATTTTCCCGACCGCTTTGTGCCGACTGCCTTCTGCATTACTCGTCCTTAAAACGACATGAGTATAATCAGATGTCCGCAATGCAATCTAACTAACTTTGCGACGGCGGTTGCCTGCAAGCGCTGCGGTTATTTTTTTCAGCCTCCGGCGGAAGGTACGGTGGTGAATCCGGCAGCAGCAGCGGCGGCGGGGCAAGCTTCTTTCGATGGCGGCGCGGAGCAGGCTTTTAATGAATTTCCGAACGCATCTCCGCCCGCAAGCTATACGCCTCAGCCGCAATTTCCGCCGCCGCCTCGACAAAATTATTACCAGCAGCAGCAGCAGCCATACCAGTCTTATCAAATAAACAACAAGCAGAAAAGCGGTCTGGCGATAGCTTCGCTGGTGCTGGGTCTGATCGGCTGTTTTGTTACTTCGCCGATTGGATTGATTCTGGGCATCGTCGCGATGGTGAAAGCCAATCGACGTCCGAGTGAATACGGCGGAAAAGGCTTGGCGATTGCGGGCATCGTTCTGAACGGCTTGGGGCTTTTGTTTCTGCCGGTCATCGTCGCTATCGCCGTGCCGAATCTGCTGGCGGCGCGACGCGCGGCAAACGAAGGCAGCGCGATTTCGACCCTTCGCACGCTTTCCGATGCCGAACAAAGACATATGGCTTCGATGTTCGGCAAATGCGGCGATATTCAAACGCTGATTGCGACGAAATTGCTTAACGACCTGAGTTTGGCGAAAAACGAAAAGAACGGCTATCGCTTTATGGTCGTTAATCTTCCCACCGCCGGCTGCGAGATTATCGCCACGCCGCTTTCGGCTTCGCACGGAACCCGCTCGTTTTTTTATTCGACCGAAGACAATGTAATTCGTGCGGCGGACAAAAAAGGTCTGCCGGCGGATAAAAACGATTCGCCGCTCGGCAACGATTTTTCAGACGAGCCGGAAGAATCTTTATTCGGACAGCCGCCGAGCGAACGCGGAGCGCTTTCCACGCTCCGGACGCTTCACGGCGCGCAGATGACCTACGCCGCCACGGTCGGAAACGGCAGCTGCGGCAGTCTGCGGGATTTGGCGAACTCTCAGCTGATTAAAAATGATTTAGCCGACGGCGAGGAAGGCGGCTATCGTTTTGCGGTTAAAAAAATCTCTCAATTCGGCTGCGAGCTTACCGCGACGCCGGTTTCCAGCAGCGCCGCGCGTTCTTTTTACGTCGGCAATGAAGGCGTGATACGCGGCAAGGCGAAAAACGGCGCGCCCGCCGATAAAAACGACCCGCCGATTAATTAGAAAAAAATCGGCGTCCGATTTTTCTGAACGATTGACGCCCAAGTCAAATGCGCGGGCTTCCGCCTTTTCACCAGGTGAACCCAGTTTAAATATAAATTATGAAAAGACCTTTCTGGGTAGAAGTCGGAATGATCGGAGTTAAAAGCCGAAGCACGGCTTTAGTGTGGTTTTACCTGTCGCTGTCGCTTATCATTATAGCTCCGATAGCAGTTTTTACCGGATTGACTATTTTTAAGAACGCCCCGCTGTTTCCGGCGATAGGGCGCAGCCTGTTGGGCGCTGTGATTGCCGCCTTGACGGTTCTCTGGTATTGGTTCTGCATCAAATGGATGGACGAGAATAGAGCCTGGACGCAGTAAAATCAGGCTTTAAAGAACGAAAAACTTTTATTTGCCGGAGGAAGTGATTTCCGCCGTTTCGGTTTTTGGAAAAACGGTTTCGGCGAGAGTTTTTCGTTTTTTATTTTCGACGAAAAAATATTTAAAGTAATCAAGCATCGACCAGCAAGCCGTAATGACGGCAATCCACAGCGCGCCGCGCCCGACCAGATAACCGAAAACGCGCCAGTCGTTCGTATTGACGGAGAAACTGAAAAGGTGCGCGAAAGCCGTCTGCACTTCGGCGACTTCCCAGAAGCGAAACGTCGGCAAGCTCCAGCCGAAATTCGAAACCGGCGGATTTCCCGTCGCGCCCGCGACGAGCAGAGCGACAATCGCCACGCATTGCGCCCACATCTTTATCTTGCCGATTTTCTGCGCCGCGATGACGATGCCTTCGCTTGCCGCCACCGAGCGCAAACCCGTAATAATAAACTCTCTGCCCAAAATCACGACGACCGCCCAGGCGGGCGCGAGATGTTTTTCGACCAGCACAATCAGCGCGGCGGAAACCAGCAGTTTATCGGCAATCGGGTCGAGCAGCTTGCCGAAATTGGAAACCTGATTGCGCCGCCGCGCCAGGTGTCCGTCCAGAATATCGGTTACGGAAGCGGCGAGAAAAATGGCGATGGCGAGCGCGTAGCTGCTGATGCCGAACCATTCGTCGGCAAACGGCGTGAGCAATATAACGACCAGCAGCGGAACCAGAACGATACGCGCTAAAGTTAGATAATTCGGCAGGTTCACTAGGTTTAAAAGCCTCTCAAGCTAAAGTTTAGGCGTGCAAAAAAAACGTGTCAAGAACAAAGACGAGCGTTGTCACAAAGATTTAATTTTCGGGCGCAAATATGGGGCGGCACAGTCGATCTCGACGAATTTATATAATCCTGTCTTCACAGTTTCTCAGCCGGGCTTATCCGGGCTGCGTTCACCGGCAGGTGTGATAAAATTAATATTAGTCCGCCGCAATTTTCTATCTTTGCAAAGCGAGGCGCATTGTCTTTCCCGGGATAGGACGTCGGGCTGGTAAAGGAGGCTTGTTATGATTCGCGTTTTGATGCTTGATTTAGGAGGGACGCTTATCGACGGAGGTAATCAACTCTTTGCGCACGTCCCGGAAGCTCTGGAGACGCTTCGCGAATTTGAAACCGAGGCTGGCGAACCGTTATCTATTTGTCTGGTTTCCGATTTTTATATGCCGACACCTGCCGGAACCGCTCAGGATATTTTTCAGGAATACGTGACCTTATTGGAAAATTTAAA
>DASVRL010000078.1:0-9451 GCA_036388635.1 Pyrinomonadaceae bacterium | reverse complement strand
GTCTTTAGTGAAGCGAATTATGTTTATATCTAAATCTGAATTAAAAAAACCGTTTATGACAATTTTTTCATTATTATTTTTAGCCTTTCTCTTCGTTAGTGTAGCGGCGGCAGCGCCCGGCGACCTCGACCCGGGCTTCGGCAGCGGCGGAATCGCGCGCACGCCAATCGGCAAAATTTCCGCCGATTACGGCTACGCCGCCGCGCTTCAGCCGGACGGAAAAATCATCATCGCCGGAACCAGCGCCGACGGTTTGCGGCAGAATTTATTCGTTTCCCGTCTCAACGCGGACGGCACGCTCGACAATACGTTCGGCGTGGGCGGAAAATCCGTCAAAATAGTCGGTTTCAGCGTTAGCTATGCCAGCGCCGTCGCCATTCAGCCCGACGGAAAAATCATTACCGGCCGCGTCGGCAGATGCCCGACCAGTTTTACTAACTGCTTTACTTTAGTTAGATTTAGCCCGAACGGCTCGGTCGATAATTCATTCGGCACGAACGGTGTGGTCCAGACCACGTTCGATGCTCAGCAGTTGGATTAACGCTCTGGCGCTTCAGCCGGACGGAAAAATCGTCGCTGCCGGCTACAGCAGCAACGGCGCGAACGATGATTTCACGCTGGTGCGTTATCTCGGCGGTGAAGCCGCCGCCACGCAGCGAGCCTTGTTTGATTTTGACGGCGACAACAAATCCGACATTTCGGTTTTCCGCCCGGCGGACGGCGTCTGGTATCTGAATCAATCACAGGCGGGCTTTAACGCCTTGCAGTTCGGCATCGCCTCGGACAAAATCGCGCCCGCCGATTACGACGGCGACGGCAAAGCCGATTTAGCCGTTTTCCGACCGTCAAACGGCAGCTGGTATCGCATCAACAGCACCAACAGCCAGTTTATCGCCGCCCAGTTCGGACAAAACGGCGACAAAGCCGTTCCTTCAGCGCATCTGCCTTAGTATTAAAATCGATTTAACCGGATTTTAAAAAAGACGGGCGATTCTTTAAAATTTTAAAGAATCGCCCGTCTTTTTTCGCGTCGCCGATATATTTTTCTATTCGATTGAAAACTTACTCATTCAGTAATTTTTCAGATTCATTCTCACCGTGCGAAATGCCTGTTTGTAAATCTTCGCCGTAAAGTCCTCTCCGCAGAGTCGAAATAAATTCGTCAGCCGTAATAGTTTTCGTAGTTTCGAGGCTCGCGCCCGGAAAAAACTCGCCGGGAAAAAGAATTTTAGAAATCAGATGGGCGACAAATTTAAGTTTTGTTTCCCGTTTTCCCTTTTTCAGGGTTTCCAATTTGTAGAACCTTAAACTTGATTTATAAAGACTGAAATCTAATGCCGGAGATGAGAAATCAAGTGAACTATCAGGAAGGAAGGAAGAAAGAAAGGACAACTCCGTTTTATTAAAGTCGTCTCATTGTGCCGCGTTTGTTCGTTTTCTACCGCAATCCTTGCCCGAATTGTTCCGTGCCGAAGGTACCGATGCCTTTCAGGCGAAAGCTGAAGACGTAGCGGTTTTCGCGGCGGACGCCGACGTTGTAGGTGAATGCCTGGACGGCGACCGAGCAGCAGTCCGAGGCGTAACCCAATGTATAAAGCGAGCTGATGAGCGGCGTGGAGCGGCGCTCGCGAGAGTTTTGGAAATCGAAGAAAAGCGAAGTGCCGCCGAACCAGCCCTGGTCGCGGTTGCCCATAAAGATTGAAGGATTCCACTGCGAGCCGCGCAAAGTTCCGGCTTCCTTGTCCGTGTTGTAAACCTGTTGCAGCGACGGCATCAGCGTCACGGCGCGCGTGTAGTAAAACGTCTGGAAGACTTTCAGCAGCGGCGTGTCGTAACCGACCGTCGCGCTGATGGCGCGAAGCCCGTCGTTTTGGACGCCGACGTCCATTCGGGTATTCACGAAAACCGTTTTTTGCGGGCGATACGTGCCGTCGATGCTGAGCGGCGAGAAATGGCGCGGCGTGCCGCCGAAGGTGTAAAACGTCAATTGCGTTATCGGCGCGATTTGGTTGCGCCTGCCGGGAACGAGCGCCTCGCCGAAAGTCTCGTCGAAGAAATATTTTTGGCGGACGGTCAGCGTAAAGATTTCGTAGGGCTGAACAGAAAGCGGATTTTTCCCGTTGTTTTCACTGCCGTTTCCATTTCCGCTGCCGCCGTTGCCGTTCGCTTTCTCGCGCAGAAGTTTCTGCGCTTCTTCGGTCACGGCTTCGGCGTAGCGGCGCGTGAAAATGCGGTTGACGACGCCGTATTCGATTTCATTCGTGTCGGTTACCGTGTCGGTGTAATCGAAACGAATGATGCGGTTGAAATTGTCCACGCCTTTGATTAACCGGTACGTCAGGTAAGGCTCAATCGTGTGGCGAAAGCGAAACGCGTCGTTTTCGCCGTAATAATTTTTGGCGAGCGCGACCGGGCGCACGTCGAATTCGAACTCGCCGTATTTGCGAACTTCATCGCGGCTGACGACGCGCCGCAGATTGTCGAGCGAATCCGAGTAAAATGTAACGCGCATTCCGGCGGTCGCCGTGAAATTAAAATATTTTGTGCTGAACGGAACGGAAATTTGCGGGTGAATGTCGAAGCGCTGACCGAGCAGCGGCGTGCTAATCGGGTCGTTCCCCGCCCGCTGGCGATAAAGCTCCAGATTGTTGACCGATTCGCGGCGCGAAACGCCTTCGGCAGTCGTCTTGAAAGAAAAATATACGTTGTCGCTGAGAAAGCGCAAAGGCGACGGACGTTTTTCAAACGTGATGCTCGGCAGATTACGCGTTCTGATGAAAACATTCGGAATCGAGATTTCTTCCGACCGCGCCAGCAGGTTCAGCGAATAACTGCCCCAGCTTTTATTCAGAGAGGCTTTCGAGACTTCAATCGGCGAGATTACCTGTTGAATCGAATCGGAAAAAACCTGGCGGAAAGCCAGATTCGACGTCAAACGCACGTCAGCCGCCGCCGTCCAGCCGTTCGGAAAATAGTGCACGCCTTCGGCGTAAAAAAGCGAGCCGCCCTGGTCGGGTCGACGAACGCCGTCGTCATCCGTGTCCGAGCCGAAAATGCGGTCTTTGACGGCGAAAAAGCCGAAGTTGAAATACGAGCGCGAGTTGGCGCGCGTGCGCGCGTCCAAGCCGAAACCGACGCCGCGGGCGCTGTAGATATCAGCGCGAAAAGTCACGTCGGCGCTGCGCCCGAGAGTTTGATAATAAGCGGTCGAAAGGCGAAAACCTTTGTTTGCCGAATAACCGATGGTCGGCGTTAAAAAGCCCGATTGACGGTCGCGCTTTTCAATCGGAATCGTCGCAAACGGCAAGGGAACAACCGGAATGTCGCGGACGCGGAATTGCGGCTGTTTGAGCTTGATGCGGTCGTTGGTTTTGATGCTCGCTTCTTTGGCGGTAAAGCTCCATTGCGGAACGGCGTCTTCGCAGGCGGTAAATTTGCCGTTTTTGACGACGATCTCGTTTTCGGAAACCCGCTCGACCCTATCCGCCGTAAAATAGATAATCGTGCCGTCGGTGGTTTGATTGGTAAATCCCGTCGAATCTATAAAATAACCGAGTTTGGTTTTGTAATTCCATTCCGCTCGCGTGCCGGTGATGCGCTCGTCTTCGCCCTTGTCGAAAACGACGTTGCCTTCGGCGAGCATCCGGTCGGTCGCTTCAAAAAGCGTTATTTTATCCGCCTGCAAGCGATAATCCCCGTAGCGCACATCGACGTTTCCCTGATGGACGACGACGCGCTTTCCCTTTTCGCCTTCGGAGCTCTGCCGATCGGAATAAACGACGACTTCACCGTCGCCGCCTTCCTGCTGCTGCTGCGCGTTTCCATTATCGATTTTCGGCGTCGCCGTCTGTTCCGGCGCGACCGGGTTGATGTTCGAAGTATCGGTTATCGGATTGGCGACTTTCCGGTCAACCGGATTCGGGTCCTGAGCGAGACAAAAAGACGCGCAGACACACGCCAAGAGTATCGAAAGAGGAATTTTGAAAACTGATTTGTAACGCATTTTTTAACCCGAGAAGTTAATTTGATGCTAACACGGAACCGGGCAAATAAAAAAGTCTTGTGTTAGAATCAGAAATGCCGCAAAAGGCGCGGGTAATTTCAAGAATCTTGATACCTTCCTTGTTTCAATGATTTTCTGAGCCCGCCGCTTTTTGCGGCATTTCTTAAGAATCAGTTATAGAGAAAAAACGAGAATTTACAGGGATAACAGCTATTATCAGGGATTGAAAACATTTTCTTTTATCCCTGACCATCGCCGTTATCCCTGTAAATTCTTCTGTGTTATCTGCTTTCATCCGTGATTAAATTTTCTTATGATTATGAACCAGCCGAACATTCTCATTGTCGAAGACGAAGAATTGATGCGCGCGATTTTACGCGAGTTGCTCGAAACGGAAGGCTACAAGGTTTTTTCCGCCGATTCCGCCGAGACGGCGCTGGAAGTTTTCACGACCGAAGACATCGCTTTAACTTTAACCGATATAAAAATGCGCGGAATGGACGGCTTGGCGCTGCTCGACCAAATCAAAACGGTCGACGCCGACGCGCTGGTTATCATTATGACCGCTTATTCGTCGGTCGATTCGGCAATCTCGGCGCTGCGCAAGGGCGCGTATGATTACATTACCAAGCCGTTCGTCAACGAAGATTTGCTGCAAACCGTCAAAAACGCCGTCCGCCAGCGCGAGCTTTTCAGAGAAAATCGCGTTCTGCGCCGCGAGCTGGATAAGCAATTCAGCTTTTCCGAAATCATCGGCACCAGCGAAAGCCTGCAATCGGTTTTTCGGCTGATCGAAAAAGTTTCCGCCACGAACGTCAATATTTTGATTCAGGGCGAATCGGGAACCGGAAAAGAACTGGTCGCCCGCGCCATTCATCTTCATTCGCCGCGCTCCAGCAAGCCTTTTATCGCGATAAACTGCGGCGCGCTGCCGGAAAGCCTGCTCGAATCGGAGCTTTTCGGACACACGAAAGGCGCGTTTACCGACGCGAAAGCCGACAAAAAAGGTCTTTTTCGCACGGCTGAAGGCGGCACGCTTTTTCTGGACGAAATCGGCGAGATTCCCGTCTCCCTGCAGGTCAAGCTGCTGCGCGCCTTGCAGGAACACGAAGTCACGCCGATAGGTTCGAGCGTTCCGGTTAAATACGACGCGCGGATAATCGCCGCCACCAATCGCAATCTCGAAGAAGAACTCGCGCGCGGAAACTTCCGCGACGACCTTTTTTATCGCTTGAACGTGATTGAAATTTACCTGCCGCCGCTGCGCGAGCGGCGCGAAGATATTCCGCTGCTGGCGAAGCATTTCGTCGCTCGTATAGCCCGCGAGCAGAACGCGCAGGAAAAAACCATTACCAAAGAAGCGATGTCGGCGCTGGCGACCTACAACTGGCAGGGCAATATTCGCGAATTGCAGAATGCCGTCGAGCGCGCTTTTATTCTCTCCGGCGCCGAAGAAATCACGGTCGAAAATTTGCCGCCGAAAATCGTCGCGCATTCGCAGAACGCTTTTGAAACGCGCGACGCCGAAGGCTTTCGCCCGACGCTCGAAGAAATGGAAAGGCGCTATATTCTGGAAGTTTTAAATTCCGTCAACGAAGATAAAACGGAAGCGGCAAACATTCTGGGCATTGATTTATCCACGCTCTACCGCAAGCTGAAACGCTACGAGGAAATTTAGAGAGAAAATGAAGCGAAATGCGAAAAGTTGCGGAATGCGAAAAGTTAAGGAAAAGCTATTGCTTATTCCGTAGTTTTCGTTCTAATTCGTTGAAAGCTCAAGAATAAAATAATTTGAATTTTCGATTTTAACGAGCCTTCCGTTTTTGTATGGAAGCTGTAGAAAATCGGTCGGAGCGTAAGCGCTGCCTTTTAAAGATTCGTTTCCCGAAAGCTGTGCCTGCGCCACCAGTTCGGCGGGAAACCATTGTTCCGTGTCGGTTTCCACGGCTTCCGCCGGACGATATTTTTCCGCCTGGGCGACCAGATTTTTGGCGTCTTCTTCGGTAAATTTCATCACGGCGGTCAGTTTTTTATCCTCGGAATTCCTGACCGGTTCCTCGCGCCAGGCGACCTCTTCGGGAAGAAACGGCAAAAGCACCTGATTGCCGAGCGCGGCGAGGTCGTCGTTCGAAGTTGAGGAATTTTCGTTGCCGCCGGCAACGTTGACGGCGTTTGAGTTGGCTTTGCCGTTCGCGTTCGGCTCGGTTTGATTGCCGCAGGAAATCGATAAAATGACCGACAACAATAATAAACCGATTGATTTTGCTTTGATGGAAGTTTTCGGGAAAAAATTCATACGGCAATTTTATTTTGAATAGCGTTTGTTTGCAATCAAACTTTGTCCTGCGTTATTAATACGTTTTAAATTAAGATTGGTTCCTGAGATTAAACGATGCTGATTTTTCGCCGCATTCGCGCCTTTATCATCCGCGATTTTCACCTGTCGCTGTCTTATCGGGTCGAATTTTTAATTAAAATCGTCTGGATTCTAGGCGTCACGACGACGTTTTATTTTATTTCGCGGATTTTTGCCGGCTTTCCGCTCGCGCAGTATCAGCAATGGCAAAACCCGCTGGCGGCGTGGCTGACGGGAATGGCGATGCTCAATTATTTTCTGGTCGGATTTTCCAGCCTCGCCAACGCCATCCGCCAGGAACAGATGCAGGGCACGCTGGAAAGCGTTCTGCTGACGCCGGTAAATGTTCCGACGGTGATCGTCTCCAGCTCGGCGTGGGCGTATGTCGAGGCTAGTTTTTACTCGTTTTTGTATTTGTTTTTCGGCTGGATTTTTTTCAACGTGCAGTATAAAGGCAATTTTTTGCTGGCGCTGATGTTTCTGCTTTTGACAACTTTGGTTTTGGCTTGTCTCGGGATTTTATCGGCGAGCTTTACGATGGCTTTCAAACGCGGCGACCCGTTTGCGATTCTTTTAGGCGCGGGCACGGCGCTTTTTTCCGGCGTCTTTTACCCGAAAGAAATGCTTCAGGACGCGCTCGGCGTGACCGGCGGCAAAATCGTTTCGTTTATCAACCCGTCAACGCACGGTCTGGATGCGATTCGGGGCATTTTGATTCAAGGCAAAACTTTCGGCGAAGTGCAAACGTCTTTTCTCGCGCTGATGAGTTTTCTCGTCGTCCTGCTTCCCTTCTCGCTCTGGGTTTTCTCGCGCGCCATCCGACGCGCCAAACGCGAAGGCAGCCTTATTCAATATTAACTGATAGTTGATAATTGATAGTTTTGTTTTTTTACTATCAGTTACCAGTTACCAGTTATCAACTACCGGTTAGTGCCTTGCTTTGCGATTCCGCCAGCCTTAAACTAATATCAAAGCAGATTTTATATTCATTTAAACAGGGTAATTATTATGTCGGAAGTCAAAGAAGCATTAACGCCCGCGCAAGCCGCCGTCGAGCGCTGGGAAGAAGAATCTTTAAAAAAAGTTACGGATAAAACGCCGGAAAGAAAGGCGAGATTCGAGGGCGTATCTTTAGAACCGGTCGAGCGCCTTTACACGGAAGCCGACACGGAAAACATTCCGCCCGAAGAAATCGGTTTTCCCGGCGAATTTCCGTACACGCGCGGGATTCACCCGACCGGTTATCGCGGGCGTCTCTGGACGATGCGCCAGTTTGCCGGATTTTCTTCGCCCGAAGACACGAACCGGCGTTTCAAATACCTGATGGCGCAGGGTCAGACCGGCTTGAGCGTCGCTTACGATTTGCCCGCGCTGATGGGCTTGGACGCGGATTCGCCTTTATCGGAAGGCGAAGTAGGCAAATGCGGCGTGGCGATTTCTTCGCTCGCGGATTTCGAAGTTTTGTTTGACGGAATTCCGCTCGAAGACGTGACGGTCTCGCAGACCATCAATGCTCCGGCTTCGATATTTTTAGCGATGTATCTGGTCGTCGCGGAAAAACAGGGCGCGGATTTCACGAAGATTTCCGGCACTTTGCAAAACGATATTTTGAAGGAATACATCGCGCAGAAAGAATGGATTTACCCGATAAAACCGGCGATGAAGCTGGTCATCGACACGTTTGAATACTGCACGAAGTTCGTGCCGAAATACAACCCGATTTCCGTCTCCGGCTATCACATTCGCGAAGCCGGCGCGACCGCTTTGCAGGAACTCGCTTTCACCTTGCGCGATGGCGTGGAATACGTCCAATACGGCATCGAACGCGGCTTGAACGTTGACGAATTCGTGCCGCGACTTTCATTTTTCTTTAACGCGCATAACGACTTTTTCGAGGAAATCGCCAAATATCGCGCCGCCCGAAAAGTCTGGGCGAAAACGATGCGCGACCGCTTCGGCGCGAAAAACCCGCGCTCGCTTCAGATGCGTTTTCACACGCAGACGGCGGGCGTTTCGCTGACCGTCCAGCAGCCTCTGAACAACATCGCGCGCGTCGCCATCCAGGCGCTCGCGGCGGTGCTCGGCGGCACGCAGAGCCTGCACACCGACGCTTACGACGAAGCCTTAGCTTTACCGACCGACCAGGCGGCGTTAATCGCGCTCCGCACGCAGCAAATCATCGCCGAAGAAACCGGCGTCGTGAACACGGTCGACCCGCTCGGCGGCAGCTGGTATCTGGAATCTCTGACCGAGAAAATGGAACAGGGATGTTTCGATTATTTCGATAAAATCGACGGTTTCGGCGGCATGGTCGAAGCTATCGAAGCCGGATTTCCGCAGCGCGAGATTCAGGAATCGGCGTATCAATATCAAAAGGCGGTCGAGCGCAAAGAGCAGACCATCGTCAGCGTCAACAAATACACGATGGCGGACGAGTTTTCCAAAATCGACATTTTGCAGATCGACGAATCGGTGCGCGATTTGCAATTAAATCGCCTCGCGCAGACAAAATCGACGCGCGACAACGGCGCGGTCGAAAAGGCTCTGGACAAACTGAAAAAAGCCGCGCAAACGAATGAAAACACGATGCCCGCGACGATTGAAGCCGTCAAAGCTTACGCGACGGTCGAAGAAATCTGCTCGGCTCTGCGCGACGTTTACGGCGTTTACGAAGAACCGGCTTTTTAGTTACAGAGAAGAGATGAAGTCTTTTTTATTTTAAGTAACAGACGATAGGAAATAAGGTTTTCAGAGGATTTCCCGCGGATTTCTTTTATTCGGAGGATTGACTTAAAAATCAATCGGCAAACCAATTCGAGTTTATTGAATCTTAGATTTCGTGGATTGTGACGCTTGATTTATCATCACAATCCGCGAGTTTATATTTTATAAATTATTCAAGATTTTCGTATGCTGAGTCCGACCGTTTTTGCCATTCCCTTTTTCGCGCTGATGATCGCGGTAGAGACGTATTTTTCCGTCCGCAAGGAAGAAAATTACGACCGGAAAGACGTTTGGACAAATATCGCGCTCGGGTTCGGCAGCGCCGTTTTCGGAGCGGTTTTCGGCTTGTTTCAAGGCGTTATCTTTAA
>DASVRL010000077.1:0-7351 GCA_036388635.1 Pyrinomonadaceae bacterium | reverse complement strand
ACCAGCCACTGGCTGATACCGAAAAAGCCGACTCTCGACTGCTTCGTTTTTCTGTATTCGTATTTTGTTTCCGGGACGGCGAGAGTTTCTTTCGGCTCGACGAGTTTCTTCGGCACGACCGTTTCGCTTTTTTCCTTGAGCAGTTCGACCAATTGCAGCGTTTTGCTCGTGGCGTCGGAAATCGCCTGGTCGAGCAGAAAGCTGTACTGGCTTTCAATCGCTTCGGCGCTCGTGTGCTGGCGCTCTTTTTCCAGCAGCTCGATGTAACGATTGCCGATTAAGACATTGCTTTCGACTGCCGAAGCCAGCACCAGCGGCGCGTAGAAATTATCGCTGACGCTTTCTTTAAAAAGCCGCAGACGATTGTAAAAATCCTTTTTCACCAGCTCGTCAAAATTCTCCGCGCCCTGCGCTTCGGCGAGAAAATCGTCGAATTTGACCGTGATGAGCAGCAATTCCGTTTCGTGTTCGACCGAATACAGCGGCACGCTCGCCCAATCGGCGTAAAGCTCGCCGATCTGCTTGACCATCTCGTCGCGGTCAAACAGCAGCTCGCGTCTTTCGCCTTCGACTTCCTTCGTAAACAAACGCGTCAGAATCATATCGAATTTGCTTCTGACCGATTCGGTGTGCGGCAGATTGCGGTAAAAACGCGCCAGGGCGATGATTGCCTGGTCGCTCAGGGAAGGTTTCGTCGTTTCGCAGTAGCGGCGCAAAGCGCTGACCGAAAGATGTTTATCGCGATGCGACAGCGCCGAGCACCAGCTTTCGGTTTCCTGCATTAATTTGAATTCGGCTTGAGCGTTTTCATTGACGGGCGAGTTTTTGGAAACCTGTAGAAAATCGTGTAAGGCTTTTTTGACGGTGATGTCGTTGAAAGGCTTGGGCAGAATGCGCATCTGCTCGCGCTCGACGCCCGAAAAAACGTGTTCGACCATTTGCAGCGACGTGACTTCGTCAATCGCGCGGCGGCGATAAAACTCCGCCTCGTCAACCGGCGCTTTCGGCGCGACAAAATTTTCCGTCTCCGGCGCGACCATTTCAAAATCCGATTTCGCTTCGCTTGCTTCGTCTTCCTTTTCACCGGCAAACGAAAAATCGGCGGATTTCGCTTCGCTTAAAGACTCTTCCGACGAAAATGATTCTTCCGCTTCGCGCTCGTTCGCCTGAAAATCGAAATCCGCCGAAAAATCCGGCGTCGCTTCAAATTCATCCATTGTTTCGTCGGTTTGCGCCTGAAATTGTGAAGCGTCTTCGACGTCATCTTCGGCTGGAGGAACTGGTGCCGAATTTTTCCCGATAACGGTTTCTTCAAGCAGGTTTTCTTCTCTTAGTTCTTCAACAAGGTCTTCAAAAACGTTCATTGTTTCTTTCACCTGGAGTTTTTTTGAGTAAAACATCTGAATAGTATTGTCGAGCGCCGGCGCCTGTAACGCGCCGCGCCGATTTAATCAAAAATAAAATCGGCGTGTCCTCTTTCGGTCAGCGTCAGCGTGACCGGCGGCTCGCTGCCGTAGCCGGGTCGGGTGGCGATAATTGTAAATCCTTCGCGCAGCTCGGTCTCGGTCGGCGTCACCGGACTCATTACGAAAACATATTGTCCGCGTTTCAGAGTGGTAGCGCCGGTGTTTGTTCCGAGCGAGCCGTATTGCGAATCGTTCAATTCCTGCAAAGCTGCGTATCTGGAGTTTTGAGAGTAAAAGTTATACTGCGCGGCGAGCATCGTTTTCATCGACGCAAACGCGTTTCCGTCTTCGGCGGCTTCCTTGGCTTTGCGGACGTATGGAAATGTAAGAATCATCAGGATTCCGAGAATGACCATCACGATTAATAATTCGATTAAAGAAAAACCCTGCTGTTTTTTATTGTTCATAGATACCTCTTGTAGTCGTGTAAAACTTTCGCGCCTGACAAATTTTGTCATTCTTTGTGACAAGTTACGGCATTTCCCCGCCGGCAAAGAAAACGCTTTATCACGATTTATCAATGTTTATCGAAGCTTTGCTAAACTTGCGACGAAAAACTCATTTCATCAAAAGTTGATTTAGCAACGCTTATGCCAGAGCGCGAGGGATTTGCGAGATTTTATTTATAATTTAATTTGCGGCGTCTGGTCTGACCATTGAAAAAAATAGTAGTTGTTTGATGTTTTGTTTTTTGCTAAATTTTTGTAATTATAGAGTTTTGCATTACAGCACGGATTTCAGACAGGAGAGCGGCAATTTGACGGCAACAACCATCGAACAGACAATCGAGACATACGGCATCGAAAATTGGGGCGCGGGTTACTTCAGCGTAAATCGAAAAGGAAACCTCGTCGTCCATCCGGCGGAAAACGACACCAAATCAGCCGCCGATGTCAAGGAAATCATCGAGGATTTAAAAAAACGCGGCATCAACGCGCCGGTTCTGCTGCGCTTCCCGCAGCTTATCGTCGGGCAAATCCGCAAGCTCCAGAAAGCCTTTAAAAATTCCATCAAAGAATACGACTACGACAGTCGTCATATGTGCGTCTACCCGATGAAGGTGAATCAAAATCGCGCCGTCGTCGAAGAATATCTGAAAGAAGGCGCGCGCTACGATTTCGGTTTGGAAGCCGGCTCGAAAGCCGAGCTTTACGCGGCGCTGGCAATGGAACAATCCGAACACAGCCTGCTGGTTCTGAACGGTTTCAAGGACGAGGAATTTATTCGGCTCGCCTTTGCCGGCGCGCAAGCCGGAAAAAACGTCGTCATCGTCGTCGAAAAGCTTTCCGAGATGGAGCACACTTTGAAAATCGCCGACGAAGCGACCGCGAAAAATCCGGAAACCAAGCTGCCGATGCTCGGCGTCCGCGTCAAGCTTTATTCGAAAGGCTCCGGCAAATGGGAAAAATCGGGCGGCGAAGCGGCGAAATTCGGTTTGACGACGACGGAAATTCTCGAAGTCATACGCCGCCTGAACGAAACGCAGCGCACCGATATGCTGCGCCTGCTGCATTTTCACATCGGCTCGCAATTAACTGATATTAAACGGATTAAAAGCGCAATGCGCGAAGCCGCACGCGTCTATTCCAAAATCCGGCAGCTTAATATTCCGATTGATTACCTGGACGTCGGCGGCGGTATGGCGGTCGATTACGATGGCTCGAAAACTTCTTTTGAATCTTCGTCCAATTACAACGCGCAGGAATTTGCCAACGACGTGATTTACGTTATCAAAAACGTCTGCGACGACGAAAACGTGCCGCACCCGACGATTATTCAGGAATGCGGGCGCTTTATGTCGGCTTATCACGCGATGCTGGTGACAAACGTGCAGGACGAAATCGAAACCGTCGTCGAAGACATCGCCGACCCGATAAAAATGGACGTTGACGACCCGCAGGTCGTCAAAGAGCTTTTCGATTTGCGCGAGACGATAAACGGCAAAAATTACCAGGAATACTATCACGACGCGCTCGAAAACCGCGAAGAACTGTTTACGATGTTCAATCTCGGTTTGATTTCGCTCGAAGACCGTGGTAAGGGCGAGGTTTTGTTCTGGGATATCTGCGAGCGCGCCGACCAGTTTGCGCAGCAGAAAAAGTACGTGTCAGAAGAGTTTGACGACTTGCGAAAGCTGCTCTGCGCCAAATATCTGGCAAACTTTTCCGTCTTTCGCTCGATGCCGGACAACTGGGCTTTGGAGCAGCTTTTCCCGATTATTCCAATCCACAAACTCAACAAAAAGCCGACGGAATATGCTACGCTATGTGATATAACCTGCGATTCGGACGGCGTGGTCGAAAAGTTCGTGGATTTGCACGACGTCAAGCCGGTTTTGGAATTGCACAAGTTAGTGACGGGCGAACCGTATTATCTGTCGATGATGCTGGTCGGCGCGTATCAGGAAGTGATGGGCAATAATCATAATCTTTTCGGCGTGCCGCACGAAGCGCATATTCATATCGACGAAAGCGGTTTCATCATAAAAAAAGTTATACAGGGCGCGACTCTCGGCGATTCGCTGCTGTCGGCGCGCTTTGAAGCCGGGCAGATGCACGACGGCTTTCGCCGCATCGTGCTGAAAAGAATTAAAGACGGCGAGATTTCGATGAAAGAAGGCAATGAATTGATGGAATTTTACGAAAGCAAAATCAGTTCTTACACGTATCTTTTGCCGAACGGAAATGAAACCTCGTAGCTTTTATGACTGTTGAGATAATTTGCCGAAACGCCGAGCGCCGATGCCGGAAGGTTTTGTGATTGACCGCGGCTATTACCGGAAAAAAATGGAATCCGTCCGGGTCGAGAGAAAGCCGGAAGCATCATTTTGGAGCGGGCTGAAAACAAAGAGCGAAGCGATGTTTATCGTCTGCGCCTTTCGCTGCCCGAATTGCGATTATTTAAAGTTTTATACGGCGAAAAAAACGTCTATCAACTGGATTTAGAGAAAAATTTATTATCGGAGAATCTATGGCAACCCAACGTAAACCGAAGACTTCAAAATTCTTAACCGTCCCGACCCGACCGATTCCGGTGGACCGCGACCGCTCCGTCGCCGGACTGCTGGAAAAAATGGAAGGCGCGGGTTTCGGCGCGAAACAGCTTGCCGAAGCGCACCGCATCTGGCTCGATATGCTCGACGACAATTCGACGATTTATCTGTGCGGTTCGGGAAATTTGATTCCGTCGGGTATGCGTCGGCTGCTGGCTTACGTGATCAAAAACCGTTTTGTGGACGTGCTGGTTTTATCGGGCACGGTTATTTTTCACGACATCCACGAAACGCTCGGACGCAATCATTACCAGGCGCATCCTTCGATGTCCGACGACGAGCTGGAATCGTCGGAAATATATCGAATGGGCGACGTGCTGGTCAATCAGGACGAGTTTCGCGAAGCCGACGAGTGGATCGGCAGCGTCATCAATCAATTTGAATTATCGCGACCGTATTCGGTGCGCGAATTTCTGCATCTGCTCGGACGCGAATTGGCGGAAATCGCGCACGAAGACGGCATTTTAACCGCCGCTTACAAATCGCGCGTGCCGGTTTTCTGTCCCGATTTACTCGGTTCGGAATTGAGCGTCGGCATCGCCCGCGCGCGTTTCGAGAAAAAAATCCAGCTTATTTTCGACTCCGTTCAGGACACGATGGAAATGATGCAGATTACGCAGCGCACGCGCAATTCCGGCATCATCACTCTCGGCAGCATTTGCAGCCAGAATATGGTCAACGTCGCCGAGCTTTCCTCGTATATCACGCGGACAAACGTGCGCGGTCACAAATACGCGATTTCGGTCACGACCGACGCCTCGCCGCTCGACGTTCGCACGCCTTCCATCAGCGGAAATCACACACAGGTTTTCGGAAAATTATTGAAAAACGCGACGACCGCTTACGTCGCCAGCGACCCGTCCATCGCCGTTCCGATGCTGGTCACGGCGCTCTCGCAAACGGCGGCGAAATATATGAAAGGTCGCAAACGTCCGAGCTTTACGTTTGCCGGCAAGGATTTGGGAATTGACATCCCTTAACATTGAACATTTATCATTTATCATTTATCGCTTGGTTTTCTGATAAATGATAAATGTTCAATGATAAATGATATGAGTGAGTCAGCGAATTTACCAATGAATTTCGGCGGCATTGCCGAAGAAGAATTTTCCGGCTTCGAGGCGGCGCGGATTCTCGTTTTGCCGGTCGCCTATGAAGGCACGGTTTCCTACGGCACGGGCACGGAAGCCGGCGCGATGGCGATCGTCGAGGCTTCGCGCAATATGGAGCTTTACGACGAGGAAACCGACGCGGAAGTTTACCGGCTCGGCATTCACACGCTCGAAGAATTTGCGCCGCTTGAAACGCCCGAAGCGATGATGAACGCGCTTTACGAACGCACCAAAGAACTCCTTAAAGAAGATAAATTTCTGTGTATGCTCGGCGGCGAGCATTCGGTCAGCGCGCCGGTCATTCGCGCGCACGCCGAAAAATTTCATAATCTCTCGATTTTGCAGATTGACGCGCACGCCGATTTGCGCGACGAATACGACGGCACGCCGCACTCGCACGCGTCGATTATGGCTCGCGTCGTCAAAGATTTGCGGATTCCGTCAGTGCAGGTCGGCATCCGCTCGATTTCCGCCGACGAGGCGCGCTCGCTCGATTCAGGCTTGCCGACCAGAATTTTCTGGGCGAAAGACGTGGTCGGACGCACGGATTGGATTGACGAGGCGGTCGATTCGCTGACCGAAAATGTTTATCTGACCATCGATATCGACGGTCTCGACCCGAGCCTCGTGCCGACGACCGGAACGCCCGAACCCGGCGGTCTCGGCTGGTATGAAACGCTGACGCTGATCCGCAAGCTCGCCGCCAAAAAACGCATTATCGGAATGGATTTGGTCGAGTTTTCCAAAACCGATAATTCCGACGCGCCGGCTTTTCTCTGCGCCAAGCTGGTCTATAAATCGCTCGCTTACATCTTTCAAAACGACGCGCCGAAAGTTCGCGGAAAAAGAGCTTAGGCGCGAAAAATAATAAAGAACTTTAGCCGCCAGGAAAACCCGGAGAAAACGGAGAAAAATTAACCGGAGAAAGCGGCTTCCCGACTTGATAAAACCTGCGATAATCCGCGTCATCCCGTTATTTATTTTTCTTATCTCTCTATTTCTCGGTGTTTTCAGCGACTAATTTTTCTTCCGCGCGCTTTGAGCCGCCGCGTTTTTTCAAATTATTTCGAACAAAAGCGCTTTATTTCTCGTAACAAATTCGGTAAAACAAAAGTATTTCACGCTTTCAAAAATTTTCGGCTTTGAAGTAAAATTCATATAAGCTTATTTTGAAAGTTGGAGAGGTTAAAATGTTCAGACCAAACAAATTATTTATAATTTTTACGTTCGTCACGCTTTCATTTTTCACGCTGTCCGGCTGTAAATCCAACGTGGCGGAAGAAATTCCGAGCGCACCGACGCAGATTCAGCCGCAAGTACCGCAGGCGCCCATCGTTGGTGACGGGTCGCGGACGACTTATGCCGATGTGGTTGACCGCGTCGCTCCGGCGGTGGTCATGGTTACTATCGAACAAAGAGCCAAGCCTTCGCAGCAGCGAGAAATTCCCTTTCTCGACAATCCGTTCCGCGATTTGCTTCCGCAGCAGCCCCAACAACCGCAGCAACCGCAGCGACCGCAGCGCGGCATCGGTTCGGGCGTTATCGTCAGCGCCGACGGAACGATTCTGACCAACAATCACGTTATTGAAGGCGCGGACAAAATCCGCATCGAACTGAACGACAACCGCATTTTTGAAGCCAAAGTCGTCGGCACTGACCCGCTGAGCGATTTAGCCGTCGTCAAAATCGAAGCGCAGAATCTGCCGTTTTTAAATCTCGGC
>DASVRL010000076.1:0-2025 GCA_036388635.1 Pyrinomonadaceae bacterium | reverse complement strand
GCCCCAAGCCGCCTGCGCGACAAAACTGTTCGGCGGCAGTCCGAAAAGATTTCCGAAAACATAAAGCGAAGTGCTTTCGCCGAGTATCAAGGCGACGTCGTTCAGCATCTTCTCCTTTTTCAGAAAATTGCTCAGCTCGTGGTAAAAAACGTTATAAGTCAGCTTATCGCCCGGTTTAGACTTGTATTCTTCTTCCGGTTCGGTTTTCGGCAGAGCGTATTTGCGCGGGTAGCGTTTGTTTGCCTTGACGCGCGACAAAATTCCTTCCAGAAAATCTTTCAGCGTGACGTCGTGATAATACTGGTAGCCGACGCGCGTTTCTTCGTCCGTTACCTCAATCATCTGACCGAAACTGGAATTCATAATGTTCAGATAATCGTCGGTGATGATTGTGCCGAGCGCGAGAACGCAGTCCGCCGCGCACATCATGTCCCAGGTTTTAGCCGGAGAAGCCGGACCGGCGTAAGTGCCGATAAATTGCTTCTGGCTTTCGTCCAAAACGGTTTTGCCGAGGCTCGTCGTCGTAAAATACCAGCCGCTGGCATCGACAATCTGCTGCAAAGTGTCCTGCAAGCCGAAACGCTGAATTTCCACGCCCGCCCACAAAACCGGCAGCTTTGCGGCTTCGATGCGCTCGAACGTCGCGTCGAGCGCGGCAGCCAGCGAATCCGCGTCCGATGCCGTGACGACCGGCGCGAGCTTTCCTTTCGGCGCGGCGCATTTCATCGACCAGACGTCGTTCAAAACTTCGATATAAATCGGTTTCCGGTGCGTCAGCATCAACGTGATGGCGCGGTCGATCTGCGCCGGAGCGGTTTCCGCGCTGTCGATAATCACGGAATCGACCGTCACGTTTTGAAAAACAATCTGGTCGGCGCGCAGGTTTCCCGTGCTGTGATGAAACAGAACATTCTCGGCTTCTTCCATCGCGCGGTCTTTCGTTTTCGGGCTGGCGGAAATCACCGCCACCGGCACGCGCTCGACGAAAGAACCGGCGGTGCAGTTTAATAAACTGAAAGTTCCGACGCCGTATTGCACGCAGGCTGCGCCGATGCCTTTATAGCGCGCGTAGCCGTCGGCGGCGTAACCGCTGCCGAGCTCGTTGATATTCGGGATGCGCTCGATGCCTTTGGCGGCGTCGAGCGCGTCGAGAAACGGCGAAGCGTAATCGCCGGGAACGCAAAACATATGTTCCAGTCCAGCCTGTTTCAGGCGCGTAATCAGGTAATTTGAAACGGTCATTGTTGCCATCGTTTTAGCCCTCCTCCACCGCTTGCAGGCAATTCGGCGTAATCGAATCCAGAATCTTGCCGCCCGGGTCTTTAAATTCTATACAGCCGTCAAGGTCGCCGCAGCCCGGACACGGATTAGGCAGCAATTGCGTGCCTTTCGGCAGCCATTTCGGAGCTTTCAGACCGAAAAATTCCTGAAGCGCGGATTCCGCCGTGTCGAGTGCGCCTTCGACCCAGCCCTGCCCGTAGGAATAAGCCTCGCCGACGATGTGTATGTCCTCATTATCGACGGGTTTGCGCATCCGGCACATAATCTCGTCGAGGCGATAATTTGCCTTCCATTCGTGCCAGCCGCCGCCGTACGGGTCTTCGTTCCAGGTGTGATAACGCGCCGAATACGGCTGCGGGATTTCCGGCAGCGCGTGAACCTGCGCGACCTGCCGGTTCGCTATATTCACCATCTCATCGGTCGCCTCAAACTCGACTTGCGGAACTATATCTTTCACGCCCGGTTCCAGGCACGACGGCGTGTAGCCTTTGAAAGGCTCGCCGAATTCCAGACCTTTCCAGAACGGCACGGTGCTGATGTCGTTATAGCTCGCCATCAGAAGCGAATTCATATACGGCAAACCGCCCGGCTGTTCGGCTTCCGTCCCGAAATAATAAACCTGCCGGATGGGCAAATCCGTCACCGAGCGACCGGCGACAAGCCCGAGAGCGCGCCACCACGGTCTTTCATACGCCAGAAGCAGTTTGAACGCGCTTTGAATAAGCACGGAAGGAATGTTGGCTT
>DASVRL010000075.1:0-14058 GCA_036388635.1 Pyrinomonadaceae bacterium | reverse complement strand
CGTATCATCGAGCGTCTGCCGGTTTTCAGCGTGACGCGCGCGCCGATGGCGTCATAATTGGTTTTCGTTTGAACGAGCTTGAAAATAACGCACTGGTTTTGATTTTTGCTGGCGTTCAGCAAAACGGTCGGCGCTTCGCCTAAATTTGTGACCACCGCATCAATCAAACCGTCGTTGTTCAAATCGCCGAACGCCGCGCCGCGCCGCGACTGCAAAGACACGTCGCGCAATCCGGCTTCCTTTGAAACTTCCCCGAAAGTGCCGTCGCCCAAGTTTCGATGCAGCAGAAAATGCTGGCGAAATCCCTGCTGCGCGCCGCTTTTGACAAATTCTATCTGCGGGTAAACGT
Source organism: Pyrinomonadaceae bacterium (assembly GCA_036388635.1). Taxonomy (GTDB): domain Bacteria; phylum Acidobacteriota; class Blastocatellia; order Pyrinomonadales; family Pyrinomonadaceae; genus JALZHR01. The sequence continues at coordinate 13,709 of DASVRL010000075.1, read as the reverse complement.
GACCGTTGACAATTAATAAATCCAGCCAGCCGTCGTTGTCGAAATCTACGAACGCCGTGCCCCAGCCGACGTACGGCACGCTCGGCGCGCCGATTTTCGCTTCCAGCGACACATCCAGAAAACCTTTCGCGCCTAAGTTTTTGTAAAGCGCGTTGTGTTCGTTGTCGAAGTTCGTAACGAAAAGGTCGAGCCGCCCGTCGTTATCGTAATCGCCCCACGTCACGCCCATCGACCCTTGTTCGACGCCCGCGCCGCTGTAGCTTGTGCCGCTTTCAAAACCGACATCGGAAAACGTGCCGTTTTTATTGTTTTTATAAAGATAATTCGGCGTTCCGTCGTCGGCAACATAAAGGTCGAGCCAGCCGTCGTTGTCGTAATCGCCCCAGATGGCGCCCAGACCGTAATATTTTTTCTCGTCGGCGACGCCCGCTTTACCGGCGATTTCTTCAAACGTGCCGTCGCCGCGATTGCGAAAAAACAAGTCGGTTTCGCCCGGCAGCCCGCGCGGTCCGCACTGCACGCGGATGCCTCTGAAAGAACAGGTCGGCGAGCTGCCGAAAACCGGCAGATTGCTTAAATCGAGCGAGACGTAACGCGGCACGAAAACGTCCAAATCGCCGTCGCGGTCGTAATCCGCCCACGCCGCGCCAGCCATAAAACCGCTGCCTTTTAAGTTCGATTTTTCGGTCACGTCGGTAAATTTACATTGTCCGGCGCCGCGATAAACCGCGTTTCCGCCAAATCCGGTGACAAACAAATCCAATTTGGCGTCGCCGTCGAAATCAACCGCCGTCACCGCCATTCCCCAGCCTTTGCGATTGATTCCGGCGGAAGCGGTAATGTTTTCAAATTTCGGCGTTTTACTGGTTGCGCCGTCAATCTGCCGGTAAAGCGTCAGAAACAAATCGCCGCCGTTTTTGAATCTTTCGACGGACGAGCCGTTGACGGTCGCCACGTCTAAAAAACCGTCGTCGTTGCAATCGAAAACCGCCGCTCCGCCGCTCATCGATTCGACGATGTAACGATTCTCCGGCGAAGACACGTGCGCGACGTTAATGCCGCTCGCCGCCGAGACATCCGTAAAAGAAATCGCGGGCGCTTCGCCGAAAACCGGCAAATGGAGAAAAATCAAACCGAGCAATAAACCCAAGCGCCGCATAATTTGGACGAATCCAGCCACAGGAAAAGGTAAATAAATAAAGATTTTAAGAAAGAAATTCAATCTGCGCTCAATCACTTTTTCGCTTTCGCCGCCGGGCGAATTTTCTCGAACGGCACGATGCCGGCGCCTTCCAAGACAGCATAAAATTTATCCGCGGGAACGTCTTTGAGCGTTTCAGTTTTGCCGGAATTCCAGCGAATCTCAATCGAATCGGCTTTGGTCGCTTTCCCCAGCCCGAAGTGAACGCGCAAATCGTTTTGCGACAGGTAACTGCCGCCGCTGCGGATTTCCTCGGTCTGCACGACGTTTCCAATCGTCAGTTTAACGCGCGCGCCGATGGCGAGCGGGTTTCCTTTGACGGCGGCAAGTTCGAGCGTCAGCCAGTGATTGGCGTCCGTGCCCTCGTTACGCAAAATGGAAGGCGCGGCATCCAAATCGCCGACGACCACGTCAATCCGCCCGTCGTTGTCCAAATCGCCGAACGCCGCGCCGCGTGAAGCGCGTTTTTCCTGCAAAGCAGTTCCGGCTTGTTCGCTGGCGTCGCAAAACGTCCCGTCGCCCTGATTGACGTGCAGCAGTTTGCGCTGTCGATAGCCTAAGCCGGACGAAATCTGGTCCATCTGCGGGTAGACATGACCGTTGACGACCAGCAAATCCAGCCACGTGTCGTTATCCAAATCGAAAAATCCCGTTCCCCAGCCGACGTACGGGCGCGAAATCTGCGCCACTTTCGCGTTAAACGAAACCTCCGTGAAATTGTAATCGCCTTCGTTGCGATAGAGCGCGTTGTGCTCGTCCACGAAATTCGTCACGAAAATCGAAAAGCGTCCCGTGTGCAGGTAATCGCCGACGGCAACGCCCATACTGCCCTGTTCGGAACCGTCGCCGCTGACCGCCGTTCCCGATTCCAGCCCGATTTCGGTGAATTTATTGCTGCCGCTGCCGTCGTTGCGATAGAAAAAATTCGGCGTCGAGTCGTTGGCGACGTAAGCGTCGGGTTTCGCGCGGTTGGCAAAATCAGACCAGATTGGCTGCATTCCGTAAAAACCGCCGGGGTCGTCAAAGCCGGATTGTTTGCTTACGTCCGTAAAAGTCCCGTCGCCGTTGTTGCGAAACAAGCTGTCGCCCGCGCCTTTCAAGCCCCGAGGTCCGCATTGGACGTCGATTCCGCGAAACTTGCAGGTCGGCAGGCTGCCGAATCCCGGCAGGTCGTTAAATTTAAAATCGACGTAGTTGACGACCAGCAAATCCAGAAAACCGTCGCCGTCGTAATCGCCGAACGCCGCGCCGGTCGACCAGCGTCCGTCCGCCACCCGCGCCGTTTTCGTCACATCCGTAAAAGTGCCGTCGCCGTTGTTGCGGTAAAGCACGTTTCCGCCGAGACAGGTCACGTAAATATCCGCCCAGCCGTCGTTATTATAATCGCCGACCGCGCCGCCCATCGCGAAGCCCGGAAAGCCGACGCCGGCTTTATCGGTCACGTCCGTAAAAGTCGCGTTGCCATTATTGCGGTAAAGCGCGCTGCGCGATTTTTCTCCTTTGAGCGCCATTTCGACCGTCGGCGCGTTAGTCAGATAAATGTCCTGCCAGCCGTCGCGATCGTAATCGACGAGCAAAACGCCGCCGCTCATCGATTCGACGATGTATTTTTTTTCCGGCGCGGAAGTATGAACGAATTTGATTCCGGTTTTGGGCAGAATATCGACGAGCTGCGGAATTTTGCGCGCCGCGCAGGCGTTATCTTTCTGCGCTTTGACGGGCAAGCCCAGACTGCATATTACGGCAAGAAAGACGAGCGCCGCTAACCGTGCGCGAATTCTCATTGTGCCGGATTTCCTCCCTGATTTCTGAGTTTCTGAAAGATTTCGAGATGCTGCTTCGCCAGCGCGCTTTCGCCGGTTTGATTATAAAGGCGGCTTAATTGAAAATGCGTGTCGGCATCCTTTGGATTTAACGAAACGGCGCGTTCCAGAAGCGTGCGAGCCTTTGCTTCCGCGCCCGTCTGAAAATAAAGCGCGCCTAAATCTCGCAAAACCAGCGCATAATCCGGCGCTTGTTTAACCGCTTCTTCAAAAAACTCGATGGCTTTTGCCGTTTCGCCCTGCGCCTTGTAGGACAAACCGAGCTGGTATCGGGCTTCAAAATCGGCGGGGTTGATTTCAAGACAGTGTTTCAGCTGTTTTCGAGCATTTTCGATTTGGTCGCGCTGCGCCGCCAGCGTTAATCCGAGAGCCAGACAGCCGCGCGAATCGTTCGGACGTTTTTGCATAAAACGTTCCAGACTTTCCTGCGCCGCGCTTAAATTTCCGTTTTGCAGCGATGATGCGCCGAATAAATATTGGAATTCGGAATTTTCGGGCTGCATCGAGACGAGCGCGGCGGCGGCATCGACCGCTACCTGCGTTTTACCGGCGCGCATTGCCAGCACGACGAAATCGGCTAAAACGATTGGAGAATCCGGAGCAAGCTGTCGCGCCTGACTTAACAATTCCAAAGCCGCGTTCGCATTTCCCGTCGCGTTTTCCAGAAGCGCTTGCGCTGATAAAACTTCCGCCGAACGCGGTTCTAAAGCGGCGGCGCGTTTCAGATGCTCGCGCGCCTTACCGAATTCGCGGGCGAAAACCTCCAATCTGCCGAGCGAAACCAGAATTTTCGCGCTATTCGGCGCGCTTCCCAGAGCCGAGCTTAATAAATCGGCGGCGTCTTTCATCATCCCGGCGTTTTGCAGAATTTCCGCGCATTGAACAGCCAAAACCGGATTTATCGCCGCCGCCTTTTTCATTAAAGGAATTAAACCGGCTAGTTTCCGCCCGTCGCCGGTTTCCAGATAAATCGCCGCGATGAGCGGTAATGCTTCATTATTTTTAATCCTGATGGGCAGCTTATCGGTCAGCGCCGAAGCTTTTTGAAACTCGCCGACCAGAAACAGCGCGGCGGCTAGCTCCAGCTGAACGGACGGCGTCAGAGAAGAAACCTGTTCAATCTCGCTAAAAAATTTTCGCGCTTCTTCTTTCTGTCCCAAAGCATAAGCGACGCGACCGGCGGCGACTTTCGCCGCGACCAGATTCGGATTAAGCGTCAGAACGCGCTGGTATAAACCTTTTGCTTCTTCCAGTCGTCCCTGCCGGACGCGAACGCGCGCGAGCAGTTCCAGCGCTTTTGTATTGTTCGGGTTGGCAATCGCGTAATTGAGCAAAGGTCTTTCGATTTCGTTGATTTTTCCCTGCTCCAGACTTTTCTCAAAAGCGGCGAGCGCGTTATTGTCCTGCGCCAGAGCAAAACGGCAAGTCAGCGCGAGAAGCAGACAGCAAGCCGCTAAACAAATTTTTAAATTGGTATGTTTAAGGCTCATTTCGCTTATTCTCCATCCCCGCCGGAGTTTCGCTCCGGTTGGCGGCTTTCAGCTCGCGATAAAGCTTCAGTTCGCGGTCGGCGTCAATCGGGCGCGCCGCCCGCCGGTAAGCGATGCTGAGCTGATAGCGGATATAATCTTTTTTCGGCTCAAGCGTCGCGGCAATTTCCAGTTGCTCGATGGCTTCGCCGAGCTCGCCTTTTTCAATCAGAGCCTTGCCCAGCTGGTAGCGTGCGTCGGCGTAATCGTAACGCGCGGCGATGGCTTCCTTTAGTAAAGACAAAGCTTCGTCAATTCGCGTTTTGCGTTCGAGCAGAGTGTAAGCCAGATGATATTTCGCCGATTCGTCCGCCGGATTCAGCGCGAGTTCCTGCCGAAATTCTTTTTCCGCTTCGTCGAGTCGATTCATCCGAATCAGGCTTTGTCCGGCGCTGTAATGCGCTTGCGGCAGTTTGGCGTCGAGCGTCGCGGCTTCGCGAAACTCTTTTACCGCCCGCTCGTAATCGCCCGTCAGAACAAAACCCTGTCCGGCGTAAAATCGCGCCGGCGCCGATTTTTGATTCTGGTCGGCAAGCCGCGCAAAAATGACGGCGGCTTCGCGATGTCTTTGCAGCTGCACCAGCGAAATGCCGTAAAAGTAAGCCAACTCGCTATCAGAGGCAAGCGTCGATTCAATCGGTTTGAGCGTTTCCGCCGCGAGTTTATAGCTTTTCGTAAAATAATAACTGACGCCGAGCATCCGGCGCGCCAGCAAATCGTCGGAGCGCGTCTTTAAGTGTCGCGCGAGCGGCGCGACGGCTTTGTCGAATTGATTGGCGCGAAAACTGACGATTCCCCAATTGCGGTCTAAGCCGGGAAAATCCGGCTTCCAGCGCGCGGCGGCGACAAAATTGGCGATGCCGTCTTCAATTCGCCCTTGCTGCGCCGCAATAACGCCGAGATTATGGTAAGCCTGCGCGAGAATTTCGGTTAATTGATTTTTGATGGTTTGCAGCCTTGCCGTTTCCTGCGGAGAAGTTAAAGGTTTATTAATTGTTTCTTTTGCCGAAACCGGATTTGCGGGATTGGCTTTCTTGGTCGAATTTACTACTTGTCCCAGAGTTTTACGAATTTCGTCGCGCGCCGATTCGACGAGTTGTCCCTGCAATTCGCGCGCTTTTGCCAGTTCCTTTTCCGCTTCTTCCCGGCGACCTAATTTGTTGAGCAGGCGACCGAGCAGAAAATGCGCGCGGCGAATTTGAAAACTGTTTTTACTGACGTCGTCGTTCAGCTCGATTGCCTTGCGCAGACTTTTTTCAGCCGCCGCGTTTTCGCCAAGCTCAGCCTGGGATTGACCGAGAAACAGGTAAGCCGGTGCGATAGTAGAGTTAAGGCGGATGGCTTCGTGCAAATAACGTATCGCTTTCGGATGGTCGTTTTCGGAAGAAGCGACGACGCCGGCGAAAAAATTCGAATAAGCATTCTGCGGATTTAGCTGCAATTCGAGGTCGAATTCTTTTCCCGCTTCCGAAAGGCGCTCGCTGCCGCCGTGCTGCAAAATTAAATAGCCCAGATAAAAATGCGCGCCCGAAACTTTCGGGTCGATGACGACCGCTTTTTTAAACTCGCGCTCGGCTTCCAGCGGATAATTTGTTTCCTCAAAAGCCTGCCCGAATAAAACGTGCAGAGCGGCATTTTTTTTTAAAGCGACCTGCATTTCCTCAAACAGCAATTTGGCGCGGTCAAGCTGCTTGAGCTGCAAATACGTCATTCCGAGCGTGTAAGCCGAGTCGAAATCCGGCTGCAAAACCAGCGCGCGCTCCAGAGCCGGCAAAGCGGCGGCGTAATCGGCTTTCATATAAAAGAGCTTGCCGAGAGTTTGCTGCGCGTAACCGTTTTTGGCGTCGAGATAAACGGCAGCCTGCGCCTGCACGAGACCTTCATCGACCCGACCGAGCTGCATATACGCCGACGCCAGATTTGTCCTCGCTTCGGCATTATCGGCGGCAATAATTGATTCGCTCAGTATCTCGACGGCGCGTTTGAGTTGTCCTTCTCTGACGGCGATATTTCCCAGACGCTGGAGCGCGATGGCAGCGATGATGCGATTTTCCGCACCGGCGCGCTCGAAATCGCCGGAAAGCTGGTAAGTTTCGGCGGCGCTCAAATGTCTGGTTAAAGCGTCTTCGCCGGTTTGAGAATTTGTTTTTAAATCGGGCGGAAATTGGTTGGGATTTGTTATTTGAGCCTGCGCGGGCAGCCACAATGAGGAGACGAACAGAACAGAAAACAGAAAACCGCTGAAATTCATGGCATTTTGGTAAAGCTTAGGGAAAATGCTAGGCGAGACATAGTTTAAACAATAAAGATAAGAAGTTAAAGCTCAATGCCGAGCTTTAACTTCTTATTCGAGTGCCGGGTTGAAGCTTTAGAATATAAACTTCACCGCGTATTGAATTTCACGACCGCCGCGCGTGGCGCCGGCACGACCGAAATTCGGGTCGATATTGGCGCCTGAAGCCAAGCCGGTAATCGTATTATTTGACGGGCTGCAAGGCGCGTTTCCGCAGACGACTTGTCCGTTAAAATACGTCAGACCGATGCTTCCGCCGTTAAACTGCGCCGTGTTAAAGGCGTTGAACAGCTCGAAGCGGAATTGCAGGCGAGCGCCTTCGCCGAAAAAGCTCTCTTTTAACCAGCCCGGCGCGAAGTTTTTATAAATGGAGAAGTCAACATTCTTGGTCGGCGAACCCAGACAGGTGCTCCGTTTTTGATTATTGACTTCGCCGATTCTCAATCCGACCAGTGTAAATGCCGCCGGATTAATAAACTGCGTGCCGTCGCTGCCGGTCAGCGTACAGGGAACTCCTTCGACGCGAAGCGGACGCTGGTTAGCTACCGCCGTTCCCGTTCCGGTAATTCCGGCTTGCAGCGCCGTGCCGCTGCCGAATGCCGTAATTCCCTGCGCACCTATCTGCGGCGACAGCGACGTTCCGCTCGATAACTGCACAATCGTCGCCAATTCCCAATCTCCGAAAACAGTCCTGATAAAAGGATTCGAACCCTTCAGACTCGGCAGATTAAAGATGGCATTCGCCACAAAAATGTGCGGTCGATTGATGTCCGACTCGGCAAAATCGAGGTCGGGATTATTGGTATCCAACCAGGCAAATTGCGTTCTGCCGTTCGAAGAATCATTCAAGCCGAAATTGGAGAGCGAGCGCGAGAAAGTATAAGCCGCCTGAAACTGCGAATTGTTCCAGAATCTGGTTCTGAACAAAACCTGCACGGAATCGTAATCGGCACTGCCCCGGCGCGCCCATTGGTAAATGGAGCCGAAATTGCTATACGGTCTGAGCGCATTTACCGCATTTGCATCGGCGGCGAAAGCGGCTTGGACTCGGCGATTGACCGCAATCTGGTTGATGTCGTAATGAGTCAACTGATTACGCGCCCGGTTGCCGACATACCCGACCTCCAAAGCCATTCCTTTCCACAATTCCTGTCCGAGCGAAACGTGGAATTGCAGCGAATAAGGCGTCGCCGCACGCGGGTCGAAGGAAAACTGCGGCGCGCCGGCTGAAGCTGCGGGCAGACCGCTGTAAACGGTTCCGTCTAAAGTTCTTTGTGCTCCGATGCCCCTGACAAACGGCGGATTCAGCGTCAGCGCTCCGACGACCGGACCGACGCGCTCGCGCAGGAAGAATTGCCCGAATCCCGCTCTGACGGCGGTTCTGCCGTTGCTGAAAATGTCCCACGCAAATCCCAGCCGCGGCGCAATATTTTTATAGTTATTTTTGCGCAGCGAGCGATTCTCGAATTCGGTCGGCGCGGTGGCGCCCGGAATATCCGAACACGGATTTCCCGAACCTTTCGGAACGACCAGCCCGTTACACGGGTCGGACGCCGGTCGCGCCGGATTGTAAAGCGCCGGGTCGAACGAGCTGATAGCATTCAGCTTGTCATACGGTTCATAAAGAATCGAATAGCGCGCGCCTAATTCGAGCGTGACATTCGAGCGAATTTTCCAGGTGTCGCCAAAGTAAAACTCAAGATTGGTATAGCGAGTGTTCGCAATGGCTTGGCGGTTGGATTCGTTGTAACCGAAAAGGCTGCCTCTGGTTAAAACGTCCGCCAGGTAATTGCCCGAATTGTTGCCGCAGCAGGCTCCCCAGAATTGCGGCGTTTCGTTGTTCGGACCGGAATCTTCATTTTTCGCCGCTTTATCAAACAGGAAACCCATCTTAAAGGTGTGATTTCCCATAACTTTCGAGAAATCGTCTCTTATCGAGTAAATATCCAGAGAGTTTCTGAAAGGCGCCTGCGTCCACAAATCGGCTCCGCGATTGCTGGCGAAAGGCTGGATGCCGCCCCAGAACACCGGATGCGGGCGGTCAAGCCCGTTAACTTTGACGGAGTCCGGGAAAAATCCGGGAACCGCCTGATTGATTTGACGGTTAAGCTCGGAGCCGGAACCCGGCTCGACCCGAATGCGGTTTGCCGAATAGGAAAATTGAACTTCATTGACGGAATTACCGGCAAGCGTCGAGGTCAGCTTAAACGCCGCCTGCCGCGACGGCTGCGTCCAACCGCTTTCAACCACCGGGTAAGGGTCATCTCCCCACAATCCGGCTCCGAAAAGAATCGGAAACGGATTCGCCCAGTGGTCTTGCGTATAGCGCCCGAAAATCTGGTGTTTTTTAGTTACATTGTAATCAATTCGAACGTTGTCTTCGCGAAAATCAATCGGCGAGTTGACCGATTCCGACCAGTTGTTACAGGTGCCGTCCGAGCGATTCGGCAGCGGATATAACTGAGCGAGCAACAGCCCAGCCTGGCTGACCTGACTTTGCGGAACCACCTGGTCGACGGTGGTAAAAGGATTGCCCGGAATCGTCGGGTCGTCAGTACCGTCTTGACCGCGACCGAGCAAGTCGCCCGGACGCCCGAATCTAATAAGCCCGCCGTTACAGCCGCGACGCGACGCGTCTCTGAAATCGCCGCTGCGTTCGGCTTGCGTCGGCACATTGGCGAAACGCGTCGAGCCGCGAATCTCCTTGTTCCACTCTTCGGAAAAGAAGAAGAAAAGGCGGTCTTTAAGTATCGGTCCGCCGAGCGCGAAACCGAAATCGTGACGCCGCAGCTTATCTTTTCCGGCGCCGCCGCGATTGGCGAAAAACTCCGTCGCGTTCAGCGCGTCGTTGCGTCCGAAATAGAAAAGGCTTCCGTGAAATTCGTTGCTGCCGCCGCGCGTCACCAGCGAGATAACCGAACCGGCAGCCTGCCCGTATTCGGGTCCGTAGCTGTTGCGCAGCATTTTAAATTCGGCGATCGCTTCGATTGAAGGATAGAGCAAAACCGTACGGTTCGAACCGGTGTCGTTGTTGTTAGCGCCGTCGGTCAGAAACAAATTGCTCTGGGCGGAGTTTCCGTTGACGGAAAAATCGACGCCGGAAAACAAGCCTTTATTTCTGGTATCAAAACCGTTGGCGGCTGAAACGCCCGGCTGCAGCTGCGTCAGCTGCGCAAAATTACGACCGTTCAGCGGCAGCTCTCGAACCTGCACGCCGGTCACGACTTCGCCGACCTGACCGGTCTGCGTTTCGACCTGAATATCGTCGCTCTGGATGGTGATGGTCGCTCCGACCTGCCCGACTTCCAAATTAAAATCCTGTCTGGTAATTGAAGCGACATTGACCGTCACGTTTTCCGCGACGGTTTCCTTAAATCCGGTTTTGGTCACCGAGACTCGGTAAATGCCGATCGGCAAATCGGGGATTGTATAAATTCCCTCCGCACTGGTCGTGACAACGCGCTGAGCGTTTGTGCCGACCTGCGTAATCGTAACTGTTGCATCAGGTATCGCCGCACCGCTCGGGTCGAGAACAGTGCCGGTAATTTGTCCTGAAGTCTTTTGTGCCGAAACCGGAAACGTTAGAAGCAAAATTAAGCACGGAATAATTGCTAAAATTGCTGAAATTTTCAGAACTGCACTTCGCGGATGCGTTTTATTCATAAAAACATCCTCCAGACTTACTGTACATACGAAATCCTCCAAATCGTTCTAAATACGGAATTAGAACGTCAAAAATTACAGTCGTCCTTTGACAATGCCGGAGAAGACTGCTTTTCATTTCAAATTAAGATAAAACTACCTAATAAGCTAAAAATCGCGGTTAGACAAATTATTTAAAACTTTCTCAGCCAAATAATTAAGCAATTAAAAATAAAAAAGGATGAATTCTGATTAATACTTTGTTGTTTAAAATACTTTTGTTGTATGACCCAACAAAAGTTACTACTAATAAATTGACTTGTCAAGATTTTTTTGCGTGAAATTAATAAATCTTATGAAAAAATTTAATCTCTGAAGAAGAGCCTAATTAACTAAAGGTATTGAGCTTTGCCGAGTGAATTTAGCGGGTTAAATAGAAATCGAGGCAAATTTGTCAGCCAGAACCAGGCTGAAAGCGCCCATCAAAGTCGGCTGAGAACCGAGAGTCGAAGCTATTATCTGCGTTACCGGTATTCCCTGACAGACGATTTCTTCCGCCGCCGTTCTCACGTCGTCGGCAATCAGCGACCAGGCTCTGACAATCGTTCCGCCGACGATTAAAGCTTCAGGCGAAAGACCTTGGAGCAGGTTGCCGATGCCGATGCCGATGTAATGCGCGGTTTCTTTCAAGGCGGTAAGCGCCTTTTTGTCGCCTTCAAACGCCAGGTCGACCAGCTGGACGAAATTAATCCGGTGAGCAAAGCTCTGATTTCCGAGCAGCTTTGCATAACGCGCCAGAGCCGCGCGCTCCGAGGCGAAAGCTTCCCAACATTCACGCTTTCCGGCAGCACAGGCGACGGGCGCGTCATTGCCGATTGTCATATGCCCGAATTCTCCGGCGACGCCGCCTTTACCGCGATAAATTTGCCCGTCAAACACGATGCCCGTGCCGATGCCGTTTTCGATAAAGACCAGAATGAAATCGCGGACGTCGCGGATTTCGGGGCGACCGAACCACAATTCCGCCAGCGCGGCGGCGTTCGCATCGTTATCAGCCGTGACGGCAAGCCCGGTCGCCGCTTTAATGTCTTCTATAATCGGAGGATTGTGCCAGCGGAAATGCGGGCTATACAAAACGTGTCCTTTCTTGGCATCGACCAGCGCCGGCAGGCTGATTCCGATGCCCTCTATCGTTCCGCCGCTTTTATGATTGAATTTTCTGACGTGATCAATGATTAAAGACGTGTTTTTTTCGGCGTCCGGGTCGGTCCAGAACTCTTCCTGTTCAATTATGCGACCCGTCAAATCGCAGGTGGCAATGGTAGTTTTGACCGTTCCGAGGTCAATGCCGATCGCAACCGGATGCGCCGTTCGAAGCGCCAGCAAAGCCGGCGGGCGTCCGCCGGAAGATTCGCCGTAAACTTCTTTAATAAGCCCGAAATTTCTTAATTCATCGACGATTAAGGAGATAGTCGAACGCTGGAGGTTGGTTTCGCGGGCAATCTCCGCCCGCGAAATAGGACCCTTTTCGCGGACGTAGTTAAGGACGATTTGACGATTGATATCGCGAATCGTATTTGAGCGGGCAACGTTGGCTTTTTTAAGATCTATGCGTCTCACAATGTAAGATAAACATAAAACATATTTTCTAAATGCTACTGAAAAGCGACTGCAAGCTACTAGTATTTAGTATATACAGGCGCAAGTCAACAAACTTTTTTCTGTTTTGGGTCGCCGGTAATATTCTCGGATATATTTATTACAATAAAGTTAAGTCAATCACCGATTAATGTTATCCGGTTGCTCGTCCGCCGAACTCAGCCGAATTGGCAGCAAATCTATTTTCTCCAAAGTTATCGCCCGCTGTTTTTTCCAGACCTTAACTTTCAGAGAAGACATTGCCGGTAAATGTAAAACGTTTCGGTTCGTAAAATCGTCCTGATACATTTCCATTTTGTTTTTCGCCTTAACTTTTACAGGCAAAAAGCCTATCTAATGTTATGGCGAAGGAACAATATTATGAAAGCAGGAATCATTCAATTATTTTTATTTATCGGTTTGACATTCGGCTTGGTCGGAGCCGCGGCGGCGCAAACCGCTCCGGAATATCGGGCGCATATTCCGTTTGATTTTACGGTCGGCGAAAAATCATTCCGGGCTGGCGATTACTCAATCGCTTTCGGCAGTTTGACAACCAGCCAGCGGCGTTTGATTATTCGTTCCGTGAAAGGCAAAGAAGCGGCGCTCGTGGTAGTGATGCCGAAAGAAAACGTTAAACAGGTCAACCATCCGACGCTCGTTTTCCATCTCGACGACGCCCGATATTCTTTAACCGGGATAAAAACCAGCCAACTGAGCGCCGAGCTTTACAAATCGAAATCCGAAGCCGGATTAGCCGGAAATTCTACGCCGCTTGAGCTGGCATTGACAAAATAATCAAAGGAAAACACAAGCAATTAATCGGACGGAACGCCAAAACCGTCCGATTTTTTATTGTCTCTCGGCTTAACTTTTTAATAGTTTCCGGTGTGTCGCTTATCAAAAGTTCGGTCAGACGATTACAGGTTCGACATTAAAAAATACTAAAATTAACCGGATGACAACGAAGCTTTTTGTCATAAAAGCGGCAGAAAATAAAAATTCCAAAATCGGTTTTATGCGGTAAAGTTATTTGTCGGTCGCGGAAACAAATAAAACTTGAAGAATCTTGATTGATAAAATAGAATGTGTTAACACTTTTTAAATCTTTATTTCAAAGGACAATCAAACTTTTAATGGTAAAAGACCAGTGATTTTAGCAGAGGCGAAATTAATCTGTAACTTTTGCCTGCCACCACAACAAACTTTTGATTGACTCCCGCGAGCGTCGAAGCATTCAGAGAATATGCAGCAGACAACAAACGACGAACAACGAACAAACGCATTGCTGGAAATGCGCGGCATCGGCAAGGAATTTCCGGGTGTGAAAGCTCTGGACGGCGTCACGTTTGAGCTTTACGAAGGCGAATTTCACGCTCTTGTCGGCGAAAACGGCGCGGGCAAATCGACGTTGATGAAAGTTCTTTCGGGCGTTTATCCGGCGGGAAGCTACGGCGGCGAGATTTTGATTGACGGCGAGGTCAAACACTTCAAAACCGTCCGCGACGCCGAAAACGCGGGCGTTGCCATCATCTTTCAGGAGCTTTCGCTGGTCAAGGAACTAACCGTCGGCGAAAACATTT
>DASVRL010000074.1:0-14916 GCA_036388635.1 Pyrinomonadaceae bacterium | reverse complement strand
TTAATGAAAGATGCCGAAAAAGTCTCAAAAACAACCCTTTTTGAAACAGATTTTTAAGCTTTTATTCTGCGCCAATCTAAATGATGAAACAGCAGTTCAACACCTTCCGATTTGATACCGCCACAATAGATAAAAATAATTCCATTAAAGAGCAGAGTTCAATTGCAGCACGCTGTTTCATCCTGGAATTTGATGCCGGGGTTAATTTGGAGATGGTAGAAATACCCGGCGGCAGTTTTCCAATGGGGGCTTTGGCGAGTGAAATTGGAAGCCGGGAAAATGAAAGACCCGTCCATCAGGTAAACGTCTCTTCGTTCTTTATGAGTAAGTTTCCAATTACGCAGGCTCAATGGCTGGCGATAATACCGACTCTTCCGCAAATGGGCAATAAATTTTATGGGAGCGAATTGCCGGTTGTAAATGTTTGGCTGGAAAAAGCTTTGGAGTTTTGTCGCCGACTGAAAGAGTTAACGAATTTGCCGTTTCGATTGCCGAGCGAAGCAGAATGGGAATATGCGTGTCGCGCAGGAACCACAACGCCTTTCAGTTTTGGGCAGTCAATCACTACCGATTTCGCCAATTTCAATGGACAACTTCCTTACAATAATTCTTCGTCGGGAATATTTAAGCAGCAAACGACGCCGATCGGCTATTTCCCATTCGCAAACGGATTTGGGCTTTTTGATATGCACGGTAACGTTTGGGAATGGTGTGCAGATATTTGGCATGAAGATTACACAGGTGCGCCATCGGACAATAGGGCGTGGCTGACGAGCGGAGATCACAGTTATTGCGTCCAGCGGGGCGGTTCATGGCTCGATGGGGCGAATAGATGCCGCTCGGCTTATCGGGTCGGAGATGTAGCGCACAATACAGACAACATTGTCGGATTGCGCCTTTGTCTTTCAAAAGAAAATTGACGAGCTTTCATAAGTCTCGAAAACGCCGCTTTTTGAGAAACCTGGCACGACTGTGTTCTGAAAAAATACTGATGAGGATAATTCGACGCAAAAAAACTTAATTCGGTGCGTGGCTTTTATTTTATCTGAATTTGCAAGCATTATAAGTAATCGAGACAATTATATATTTTACTGATAAACTCAACCGTTACTTAAATTTACTGCAAAAACAGAAAATTCCTATGAAACATTTATTACTGGCGGCATTGGTAATGTCTGCTGCTTCAGCATTCGCTTTTGCTCTATCGACAACAACTGATGCAATTTTACCTGCCAAGGCTGCAATTGTTAGCAGCGTGTCTGATTTCGATAGATTTCCTGCCGGTAAAAAAGAGGCGAGCAAACCGAATCAATCGTTGATTTCGCCGGCTCAAACCTGCTCGGTTTTGGACAATTTTAACCGCCGCTCATCACCAGAGAAATCGTTTACCGTCTTTTGATGAGAGGCGAAGGTGCGAGGCTCAGCCATTTGATGGCTTCGGAAGGAGACACGCGGCGCATTTCCAAGGCAATCAAACAACTTCGCGAACACTTTGACGAGCCGCTGAAAATCGAAAATATCGCACGCGAGTTAGGAATGAGCGTTTCCGGATTCCACCATCATTTCAAGTCGGTGACGGCGATGAGTCCCCTGCAGTTTCAAAAACAGGTACGGCTTCAGGAAGCCCGTCGCTTAATGCTGGGCGAAGAGCTAAACGTGGCTAGCGCCAGTTTGCGCGTCGGTTACGAAGACCCGGCATATTTCAGCCGCGATTACAAAAAATTGTTCGGTGCGTCGCCGCAGCACGATATTGCCAGACTGCGCAATAACCTTGAAGTTTAGTAAGTCATATACAAACTGCGTGTCTAAAAAAGGGTAGTTTTCGCGCACTCTTCACAAAACAGTTGATAATTGCGGAAATTACTACGTCTAAAAATAATTTATAAAGTTTTGGACAATTCAGACAAAAAAGTAATTGTCTTAAAAACGCCGGTCTATGGGATAATCAAATTAGACTAAAATCTGTCTCAGAAACGACCCTTTTTGCGACAAAAATTAAAAGCAGGATGAATCACAAAGTAAAACTTAGAAAAACCGAAAAGTCCGATTTAGAACTTTTATTTCAATTTCAACTTGATAAAGAGGCTAATTACTTAGCGGCGTTTACTTCAAAAGACCCGACCGACAAAAAAGCCTATTTTGAAAAATTTACAAAAATTCTGAATGACCCGACAATAAATAATCAGACAATTTTAGTTGACGAAACTATTGTCGGCAGCATCGCCAAATTTGAAATGAAAGGTGACACTGAAATTACCTATTGGATAGACAGAAACTTTTGGGGAAAAGGAATTGCGACCACCGCACTTGAAAACTTTCTGAGCATTGAAAACACGAGACCTATTTTCGGACGAGTTGCGTTTGACAATTTAGGTTCGCAGAAAGTTTTAGAAAAATGCGGGTTTGTAAAGATCGGCACGGACAAAGGTTTTGCCAATGCACGACAAAAAGAGATAGCAGAGTTTATTTACAAGCTGACATAGGTATTGACAAAACGACGATTCGCCGACAAGCGTATCTGCAACAAGATCGAGACGACATCTAAACTATTTTATTATCCGCGAATGAAAATCTAACGGATTATTTTTGTCTTATAAACGCCCCTTCGCCTCATAAGTGGCTTTTGAGACGGACTTTTGAGATTGGGTTAAACGGTTTTGAGACAGGACAGATTAGCTATTTCTTTCTCCTGGTTTTTCTTGAAACCTTTTTCGGGAAGGGATGACTCATAGGACAACCAATAGTTTTTTCTTCTAAAAACTCCTCTGGCGCAATATAGGTCGGAGCTTCAATTTTGATGTTTTGTGTAGAGTAAAGCTCAACCTCAACGAGAGATATAGAACTAACGCCAAAGGCAAACGCAAGCAAAAAGGCTGTTGAACGTATTACTAACCGATACATAAATAAACCTCAGTGCTTGCGATTATACGTTAAACTTTAATTTCCAATCGTCAAATCTTTGACGAAGCTCCAGTCGCCGCTCGCGTTGATAGCGACATTTTTAATATTATTCATACGTTTGCTGGCGATCACCATATTTGCCGGATACCAGAGCGGCAGATACGGCAAATCGTTGGCGACGATTTCCTGCGCTTTGGCGTAAAGCTCAGCCGCTCGGGCTTTGTCGGTCGTATTGACGGCTTCGCGCACGATTTTATCGAATTCGGGATTCGAGTAGCGGCTGCGGTTGCGCCCGTTGGCTTTTTTATCGGGAAATTCATCGGAATCGAACAGATCGCGCAGAAAAATCGGGTCTTGATTGCCGCCGATCCACTGCGCCGTGTTCATCTGAAATTGTCCCTGTTTTAATTGCTCGCGCAGAGTGTTGTCTTCGAGCGTCTCGATTTCCACATTGATGCCGGCATTTTTCAGCGAATCCTGTATAACCTGCGAATAGAGACTGACCGCCGAGCTGCCGGAAAGATACTTGAACCTGATCATCTCGCCTTTATAGCCGGCTTCCTGTAAAAGCTGCTTACTGCGCGCCGGGTCGTAATTGTATTTGACCGGCGCGGAATACGCCCACGAAGCTTCCGGCAAAATCGAATGAGCGACTTTCGCCTGCCCGCCCAAAAGCTCACGGATAATTTTTTCGCGGTCGATGGCGTAAGCGATTGCCTGACGCATTTTGATGTTGTCGAGCGGTTTTTCCGTCACGTTAAAGCCGATGTAGCGGATGTTTGAGCCGTCGCCCTGAACGATTTGCAGATTGGGACTTTTGCCGAGCGTGTTGAAGGTATCGGCGGAAATATTGGTCGGATTCGGAACCAAATCGACGCGTCCCGATTGCAGCTCAGCCTGCAAAGCGTTGGCGTCGGTGACGGTTTTGACGTTTACTTTTTGAATTTTCGGCGCGCCTTCCCAGTAATTCGGGTTGGCTTCGAGCGAAACGAGATTATTCGCCTGGTCGAAGGCGGCGAATTTAAACGCGCCCGTGCCGATGGGCGCCGTTTTCTGCTGCTCGATGGTGCCTTCGGGAATGATCGGAATCGTGACGAGATTGGAAAGCGTCTGATTTATCAATGCCGGGCGGCTGACCTTCAGCACCAGAGTTTTCGGGTCGGGCGTTTCGATTGAAGTAATATGCTGCTGTTTCTGCCCGTCCACCGAATCGTAGAAGCTCGCCGCCTTGTAGCCGCCGGATTTAAACAGCGCGTCGAGCGTGTATTTGGCGTCCGCCGAGGTTAAGTCCTTGCCGTTGTGAAACTTGACGTTGTCCTGCAAGGCGAACGTTATCGTTAAATTCGCGGCGTCGATTTTAATATCTCGCGCCAGCTCGCCGACATATTCGAATTTTTCGTTTTTCTTAACCAGCGAATTAAATATTAAATTCCGGACGCGGTCAGCCGCCGCGTCCGAAGCGGTCGTCGAGATTGTGTCCAGACCGGAAAATTTGTCCGAAAGCGCGATGGTGACCGCGTCGCGCGCCTGCGTGCGGCAGGAAAACGTCAAAAATAGAGTGGAAATAATCAGTAAAAATGCAAAAATATAACGCAAAAACATTTATCCTCCGTAACTGTAGTTCAAATTTTCGTTCAGTCTGGCGACGTCGTCCGAAAGCTGCTGCAAGCGATTCGTATCGAGCGGAAGCGGCGATTTCAGCAATAATTTCACCTCGGCTATTCGATGCAGAGATTCATCGAGACGTTCAATCGAAAATTCGCCCGCGCGAAAAGCCGCGAGCATTGCCTGATAGCTTTTTCTCATAGATTCGGCGCTGGCGCAAATCAGAATCATATCCTCGCCCGCCTTAAACGCCGCTTTGGTCGCTTCTTCAATCGGGCAGTGTTTTAAAATCGCGCCCATTTCCATATCGTCGGTCAGAACCAGATGCTTGTAGCCGAGCTCTTCGCGCAGCAATTTCGTGACGATATTGGCGTTAATCGAAGCCGGTACGAGCCGCCCGCCGATGGTTTCGCTTTCCAGATCGATTTTCGGATAACCGCCGTGCCCGACCATTACGGCGCGCACGCGGTCGTCTTCGTCGCGGCGAAATAAAAAAAGCTCGATATAGGGCGCGAGGTCTTTGGCAACTAATTCGTCGTGCGACAGATGCACCAGCGGCAGTTCTTCGTGCGAATCGACTTCGCCCGCGCCGATGCCGGGAAAATGTTTCAGACAGCCGAGCACGCCCGCGCTTTGCAGTCCGCGCAGGTAAACCATCGAATAGCCCAAAACTTCGCCGGGCGAACGCCCGAACGAGCGCGAGTATAAACCGTTGGAAAGCAATTCGCGGTCTTCGGACAACAATTCCATCGTCGGCGCAAAATTCATATTTATGCCGAGCAGCAGCAGGATGTCGCCGGTTATCGCGCCGAGCCGCCGGGCGGCGGCTAAATCGCCGTGCTCGCGGATAACGCGCGGCGGCGGCATCGGCGTGACGATGCGGCGCAGGCGGTCGACCAATCCGCCTTCCTGGTCGATACTGATTATCGGCTCAACCGGCAGAATTTCCCGAAGCTCGTCGGTTAACCGGCGCACCTGTTCGACGCCGCGCACGTTGCGCGAGAAAAGACAGATTCCGCCGGGCGAGATTTCTTCGAGCAGGCGGCGCGTGTCGGCATCGACTTCCGTTCCCGAAAGCCCGATAAAAAATAATTGTCCGATTTTTTGTTCGATGGAAAGAGACCGAATTTTTTCTATCAGCATGATAACTTCTGCGGATTTTAGCAAGGTTAAAGTGATTTATAAAGCGTCGGCACGCTGACAGTTAAAGTGAAAGCTTAAAAATGTGGGCAAAACTTGTTTGTTTTCAACACTTCGAAAGTCAAATGTTTCTTTTTCAGGTATTAGACCCGTACGGGGTCGCGAACCATAAATACATCGAGGTAATGTTTAAGACAATCGCAAGCAATGACAGCAGAATGAATGGAACAATATTAACGTTTAAGCCGTTTTTATATTTCAGCCACAAGATTATCAGTGTCAATACTAACGATATTACCAGTTGCGCAATCAATACAAAGACGCTGAGCATCAGGTAAAAAGGAGCACCGTAGGGATCCAAAGTGGGATGCAAATTAGGAAAAAGCCAGATGCCGAAAGCGATGATTTGTAAGACGGCAAAGGCTAGACAGATTTTATAAAAAGTTTTCATTTCTTGTATCCTTTGGAAAATCGGAAAATCGGAAAATCGGAAAAATAGGGAAATCAGTGTTTGACGGCTGAAATAATATTCTAAATTTGCGCCGTTAACAAGCCGGATTTGCGTAAAAGCCTTTAGCTGCGTGCGTTTGACGAATTTCTCGACCGGGCATTTTCAGGCATTCTGCCGACCCTTTCAAAGCCTGTTTGGCGGTCGGGCGCTCTGAAAATAATCAAATTCGCCGCCGCTCGCTAAATTTCTTGACATTTTATAAAACTCGGCATATTTTTCTTTAAACAAACGCCACATACTTGTTCGGGTATAAATTTACAAAATAAAAACCAATAAAGTTATGAACCGCAAAATTTTGATTTTCGCTTTCCTCTGGCTGGCGATTTTTTCGCTTTATCAAACATCTTTCGCGCAGAAGGTCTGTGACGGAAAACAATTGTTCAGCGAAAAAACGTGTGCCGGCGACGCGCTCGACGCGCGGGAAAAAGAGCTTTTCCGGCTTATCAACGAATACCGCGCGCAGAACAAATTGCCGCCGCTCGTTTCGTCCGACGCGCTGAGCCTCGTCGCCAACCGTCATCTGCTGGACTTGAATATAAACGTCAAGTTTCTGACGCACGGCTGGAGCAATTGCCCGTATGACATCAAAAATCAAAGCACCTGGAACTGCGTTTCGGGCGCGCCGAAAATGCTCGGCGTCAGATACGACGGCAACGGCTACGAAAATCTTTATCGTAATTTAAATACCGTGGCGACTCCGCCGCTCGCGCTCGAAGCCTGGAAAAAAAGCGAAACGCACAACGCGCTGATTTTAAATCTGAGCATTTTTAAGAATTTGAAATGGGACGGCATCGGCATCGCCATCAGCAGCAATTACGCGGCGATTTGGGTCGGCGCGAAAGAAAGCGTCTCGAACACCGCGCAGGAATCGAAAGGTTTGGGCATTACGTTTGAAAGCGTCATCGACGGGCTGACGAAAATCGTTCCGGTCGAAAAGCAATCCTCGACCGATAGAAGCGATAAATGGTCGGGAACTTCCGCCGACAAAACCGTGACGATGGAGATTTTCGGGCGCGCCGAAGATATTGCCGAAGCCACGGTCGGCTTAACCATCAAGCTCGAAAAAAAATCGGCGCTGAGCCAGCGACACCGGGGCGTTCTGAATACTTTTTTAAACAATGTCGTCCCCAACTGGTCGCAGCGGGAAATCTGGTGCGACGCGGCGATGCTGAATTTGATCAAAGACCGGAAAATTATTCAAAGCTCCGCCATCGGAAATCGCTTCGTCGAGATGACTCTGAACGCCGACAACACTCTATCCGTGCGCGTCAAACCGAATAACAAATCGACGATTTTGCGGTATTAAATAAAGCGACGGGTGGTAATTGATAAGCGATAGGCGATAAGGAAAAAGAAGTTTCTTCCCTTATCGCCTATCGCTTATCACTCATCGCTTTTTTATCGCGCGGCGTTAATGTTCATATTTGTATTGCGCGCTGAGTCGGTCGTTTGCGAAGGGTCGCGCATACCGCTCGTATGACACCAGCCGGTTTTGTGTCCGAGATTGTTCGCGCCGGTCAGTTGCGCGTAAGCTCTTTCGACCACGCCGTCGTCCGGGTCGCTCAAAAACGGGTCGGTCGCCAGACTACAGTAATCGTAGCGATACCAGACGTCAGCAAACGAAGTCGTGTGATAATAGACTTTCGCCCGCGCCCAGAAAGGAATGCCCGAGAGCCAAGCCGCCGCGCCGCTATACGTCAAATCGTTGTTCGAGCCGCAGCCCGCGCCGAAAATTTGCCCTAAAAGCGCGAGATTTCCGGCGAGCGCCGTACCCTGATACGGCGTTCCGACCGATTGAATCAGACGCGTTCCGCCGGTCGCGTAATCCAAACCGCTCCAGTAATAAGTGTATAGATGCAAAGAAGCCGCGCCGCCCTGACTGTGCGCGACGATGCCGAAAGAGGGAAGCGACGCGCCGAAATTTCTGATTAAATTGGCAAACTGGTCGTGCGAGCGATTCTGGTTTAAATCGAGGAATTTTACGTAATTGGTAAATTGACCAGCCGAAGCCGCCGCGCCCCAGGCATCGCCCGAACAATAACCGTGGACGAGCATCAATTTTCCGCCGACCGCATTATTAATCGTAATTTCCGGTCGCGCGCCCTGCCGCATCTCGTCCGAGATTTCGTTGCCGAAACTTCGCGCCGAATCGGGAACGTAAACTGCCGGCAGCGAAATTTTTTCGGCTTTCGCCAGCACGATTGAATTGTCGGCATTCTGCAAGCGGATGTTTCGCAATTCGTAATTTCCGCTTGCCTCGACGCGCGAAAGCCAGCGCGAATCGAGCGCCAGAGAAATCGAGACGCTGCGTTTGTCGAAACTTTTTCCTTCGCTTATTCCGCCGATCCACGCCAACGGTTGCTGATTCGACCAGACTTCGGCGTGAGCGATAATCTTTTGCCCGATTTTCAAATTATTAACCGGCAAATCAATCTGCCAGCGCAAATCATCGACCAGACGAGCTCGCGCCGCATCGTTTATTTTTAAATTCGCCGCCGCGACCGAAAAACTGTGTTCGGCGGTGCGCAAAAATTCCCGTCCGTCCGGCGTCGTGCCCTCGGTCGTAATCTGTGCGAAATATTTTCCGGCTGTTGGCGGCACGAAACCGGCGCGCAAATTTCCGTTGCCGTTGTCGCTCATTTCGAGATTTACGACTTCGCCTTTCGGCATTTGAATCGAAACCGTTGAGCGGCGAATGCTGCCGATTAAAGAATTCGGCGCGCCTGTTTCGGCGTTTGATTTTTTATCGAACAATGACGCGGCGATGCCGATTTCGCGCCCGACCAGAGTTTCGAAAGTGTCGATATATGAATAAAGTCTGTAAAGCGATTCGCTCGAAGCGACCAGATATCCCAACGGTTTTTCGTTGGTCGCAGGCGAATCCGGCAAATCGAGTTTGATTCTTAAAACACCTTCGCGAGCCGTGCCGAAACGAAAAACTTCCGCCGGAAATTGATTTCCGTCCATTCCGAAATCGGTCTGCGTTCGCTCGACATTGCGCGCCAAAACGCCGTCGCGCAGGTTTACGAAATCTTCACCGGCGAAAGCCGCTTCGATTTTCCAGCCCGAAGCGCCAGGCGCGAGCAGCATCAATTTGAATTCTTTCGGATTGTCTACGGGAATCTCGATTTCGCGCAAATCGTCGCCCGCGTAAATCGGAATCATCGCGGCTTTCGACCGGAAGCCGGTTTCCGACGGATTCGGCAGGCGCATCGCGGAAATTTCCTCAGCGACGCCGCCGAGCTGTTTATATTGATTGAAAGGCAAATTCGACGCGCGTTTTTGAGCCGAAACCGAAACGGCGAGCGAAATTAAAAGCGACAGAAGCAAATAGAAACGAAACTGTTTTGAAATCTGCATACAAATCTCCCCGAAAAATAATTTAAATAGAAAGACGACGCGATTGATAAAAGGGAAATTTTGAAAAGCCTGATGATTATAAACAATAAAGTGGTAAACGGTAAACGGTAAGTGGTAAGTTCATTAATTTGAGTTTTGAATTCTGAATGAAAAATCGAGATTTAAATAAAAATTCGATATTCAGCGATTGCAACTTACCACTTACCGTTTACCGTTTACCACTTAAATAATCCTGTTTTTAAACTCGGACAATAATTTTTTCGCTTCTTCCGGCGAAAAGCTGTCGACGTCGGTTTCGCGCAGCTCGTCAATGACGTTTTCGTTGGAGATGGCAAACAGCGAAACCTGTGAAGCCAGTTTCGATTTGCCGGCGCGGTTGACGGCTTTTTCCAGCGCGTCGGTCGAAGCCGCTTTCTTTTGCTCGGCGAAAACTGCTAATTCATATTTTTCCAGTTTTTCCAGAACTTCGCGCGCCCGCGCAATCGCTTTGGCGGGCAGCCCGGCAAGCTGGGCGACGGCGATGCCGTAGGATTTCGAAGCTTTTCCTGCTTCCAGTTTATGCAGAAAGACGACGTCGCCGTCTTTTTCCGTCGCCGTGATTTGAAAATTTTTCGCGCCCGCCAGCTTTTCGGCAAGCTCCGTCAGCTCGTGATAATGCGTCGCAAAAAGAGTTTTCGCCGAATGTTCGGGCGAGTCGTGCAGATATTCGGCGACCGCCCAGGCGATTGAAAGACCGTCGAAAGTCGAAGTTCCGCGCCCGATTTCGTCGAGCAAAATCAGCGAGCGCGGCGTCGCATTGTGCAGAATCGCGGCGGTTTCCGTCATCTCGACCATAAAGGTCGAGCGTCCCGATGCCAAATCGTCAGACGCGCCGACGCGCGTCCAGATGCGGTCTAAAATCGGAAGTTTTACCGAAGATGCCGGAACGAACGAGCCGATTTGCGCGAGAATCTGGATGAGAGCGACCTGCCGCAGATTCGTGGATTTTCCGCCCATATTCGGTCCGGTGATAATCAACAGGCGGTCGGTCGAATTGTTCATATACAAATCGTTGGGGATAAAATTTTCGCGCGAAAAGGCTTCGACAATCGCGTGACGACCGTTTTTGATTTCGATTTCGTCGCCGTCGTGCAGAACCGGCGCGACGTAATCGCGGCGCGCGGCGGTTTCGGCTAAAGATTGCAGGGCGTCGAGCGTCGCCAGCGCGCGGGCGGTCGATTGCAGATTGCGCGTTTCTTTCTGCACTTCCGCGCGAATTTGATAAAAAATCTCCGCTTCGATTTCCTTGATTTTTTCTTCCGCGCCGAGAACTTTTTCTTCCCATTCTTTCAGTTGCGGCGTCGTAAAGCGTTCGGCGTTCGTCAAAGTCTGGCGGCGTTCGTAATCGGCGGGAACGCGTCCGGCGTTGCCTTTCGAGACTTCGATAAAATAGCCGAAAACGTTATTGAATTTGATTTTGAGATTGTAAATCCCGGTGCGGCTGCGCTCGCGTTCTTCAAAGCTGGCGATAATCTGTTTCGCCGAGTGGCTGATTTCCCGAAGCTCGTCCAGCTCGGAATTGAAGCCTTGACGAACAACGCCGCCGTCGGAAAGATTGATCGGCGGTTCATCAGAGATAGAACGCGAAATCAAATTTCGAGTTTCCGGCAGCTCAAAAATATTTTCCGATAAAACTTGCAGCAAAAGACTTTGCGCGTCCGATAACGACTGGTTGATGTTCGGCGTCTGCGAAAGGGAACGATTTAAGGCTAAAAGGTCGCGCGGAGTTGCGGTTCCGAGATTTAAGCGCCCGACCAGGCGCTCCAAATCGGAGACTTCTTTTAAAAGGAAGCGAATTTTGTCGCGCAGGATTGAATCGGTCAATTCGGAAACAGCCGCCAGACGAGTTTGTATTTCGCTTCGCTTTATCGAAGGTCGCAAAAGCCACGTGCGTAAGAGCCGCGCGCCCATTCCGGTGACGGTCGAGTCGATGACGCTGAAAAGACAGCGTTTGTTGTTTTCGCCGCGCGCTTCGACGAGTTCGAGATTTTTCAGCGTGACGGCGTCCATGACCATAAAATCGCTGGCTTCAAAATAATTTATTTCGGCGATGTGCTCGGCGGCGGCGCGCTGCGTGTCTTTCGCGTAGCGCAGGCAAGCGCCCGCGCTGCGAATCGCTTCCGATTTTCCGGCAAGCCCGAAACCGGTCAATTCGCGTACGCCGAATTGATTTTTTAAGAGGTTTTCACAATCCTCGGTTTGAAAAAGCCAATCGTCCAAACCGGTCAGCGCGGCGGAGAATTTATTTGAATTAGGCGCGGGCGTGATGAAAACGACGTTCGATTTTTCCGGCGTTCTCGTTTGCACGGAATTTCCGAAACAGCTTTCGACGAGTTTTCTTAAAGATTCGGGAAACAGAATCTCGCGCGGCGCGAAAGATTCGACGTCCGAGCAAATGCGCGTCCAGGCGTCCGCGCCGAAAATCTGCGTCGTAAAAAATTCTCCGGTCGAAAGCTCCAGAAAAGACGCCGCGAAGGTTTCGCCCGCGCCGCAAACAGAGGCGAGATATACGTTTTCGCGCGATTCGACGAGTTGCGGGTCAATCGCCGTGCCGGGCGTGATGATGCGGACGACTTCGCGGCGGACGAGTTTTTTGCCTTGCCCGGCGTCTTCCGTCTGCTCACAGATTGCCACGCGATAACCTTTTTTCACGAGCCGCGAAATATAATTTGCCGCCGCGTGGTGCGGGACGCCGCACATCGGAATCGGGCGCGGCGAGTCCTTATGGCGAGCGGTTAAGGTAATTTCCAGCTCGCGCGCGCCCGTAATCGCGTCTTCATTAAAGAGTTCGTAAAAATCGCCGAGACGGAAAAAGAGAATGGTGCCGGGATATTGTTTTTTTATTTCCAGATACTGCCGCAGCATCGGCGTGGCGTTATTCGAGTTCATAAAATCTGAAGTATTGGCGTCTTTAATCGTTTCGCATAGTTTATTCCGAAAAATAAACAAACGACAACCGGCTAATGACAAAGAGCTAAGAGATTTGCTAAACTACCCTTTTTTAAGTTATTTTGTATCATACGTCTGCCGAAAAATCGGATAAACTTTTCGGTATGAAAGAGAATCAAAAGACTTGAATTTCCTTCCCGAAGTAAACAATGGAGTAAAGACTAATGAGAGCAATTAAATTGTTCGCGGTTTTTTGTTTGACCATCTCGCTTGGCGCGGCGTCCGTTTTCGGACAGGAGCCGAAAACGTCAAACGAAAAATCAGAAACGGCAAAAACGGAAGCCGTCGCGAAAGATTCAAACGGCGTTCAGCCGGTGGCGAGAAGAAGCGACGACCGTTACCGCATCGGTTATCAGGACACAGTCGAAGTGACGGTTTACAAACACGCCGATTTCGGGGGAACTTTTAACGTTTCGTCCGAAGGCACGATTCTTCTGCCGCGCGTGCCGGAACCGATTGTCGTCGTCTGCAAAACCGAACGCCAATTGGCGGACGAGATTGCCGAAAAGCATAAAACCATCCTGCGCAATCCGTTTGTCAACGTGCGCGCCGTCGAACAGCGCTCGCAGTCGTTCGCCGTCATCGGCGCGGTCGAAAAGCCCGGCAGTTTTTTTTTGAATCGCCGGATTCGTCTGTTGGAGCTGCTTTCATTTGCCGGCGGTCCGGATTCGGAAAAAGCCGGTACGAAACTAATCGTCGCCCGCACGGGCAGCTCTTCCGTCTGCAAGCAAAAAGGTGAAGATTTTGCCAATATGGAGAACACGGATTTGACTCTGTATCAATACAAAATCCGTGACGTTCTGGAAGGCAAGGAAAATCTCTGGATGCAGCCGGGCGATATTGTTTCGGTGCTTGATTTCGACCTGGTTTACGTTTACGGAAACGTCAATAAACAAGGCTCCGTCAAACTCAAACAGCCGCTGACGCTCCGGCAGGCGATCATCGAAGCCGAAGGATTTAAGCCCGCCTCCAAAAAAGATAAAATCAAAATCTTAAGACAAAAGCCCGACAATTCGGATTGGGAAGTATTTACGTTTGATTTGAAGGAAATAGATTCGGGGAAAGTCAAAGACCCATTTCTGCTGCCGAACGATATTGTCGCCGTCTCCGAAGATGCCACAAAAAGCATTTTAAATAGCGTCACCAAAGCCATTACCGGCGGATTGCCCAGCCTTTTTTATCGCGTCCCGTAAAATTTTTGAGATAAGTGTATGAAAGATAGTCGTGAAATAATAACTACCAAAACAACGGAAACGACCCACGAGCTGGAGCGCCCGTTTGAGCCGCCGTATGCCGCGAGCGGCAACGGAAATTATCCGATGTATCGCGGCGCGACCGCGCAGGAAGGCTTTCAGCTGCTCGATTACTGGCGGGCAATCCGCAAGCGTCTGTGGCTGGTTTTGGGAATCGCCGTGCTGATTACGACTCTGACGGCGATATACGTGGCGCGAAAGCCGAATGTTTATGAAGCCAGTTCGCGCGTCCAGGTCGATCTTGAACAGGCAAATCCGGCGCTCGTCACCAGCGACCGACCGCTGGCGCCGAATTCCGACCCGGCTTATTTCAACACGCAGCTTCAGCTTTTGACGAGCGACAGCATCCTGCGCCGCGTCGTCAAGGAACTGAGTCTCGACAACAATAAAGATTTTCAGGTGGCGAAAGCCGAAGACGGCGATTCGACGTGGCAAACGATGCTGCGCGCCGTCGGTTTGGCAAGCCGACCGGATAAGAAAGAAGATAAAGGCGTCGCCGAAGTAACGCTCGGCAGCAGCCTGGCGTCGAACGAAGATATTAACGAAGCGCTGCGGCTGGCGCCGTATGTCGATGTCATTAAAAAGAAATTACGCATCGAGCCGGTCAGAGAATCGCGCGCGACCGTTAAAGATACGCGTCATATTCTAATCAGCTTTCAACACACGAAACCGGAGCTTGCCGCGCTGGTCGCCAACGGCATCGGCGAAGTCTTTACCAAAGTAAATCAGGAAAAACGTACCGGCAAAAATAAGGAAACGAACGACTTTTTGACCGAGCGCGTCGCCACCTTGCAGGCGGAAATCAAACGCGACGAATTGAGACTGGCGGAGCTGAAAAAAAATGCCGGAATCCTGAAAAAAGATGATAGTCAGACCATCGTCATCGACCGTCTCGCCGGATTGAACAAACAATTGCTCGACGCCGAAAACAAGCGTAAAAACGCCGAAGCGGAATACAACGCGATAAAAAATTCGCCCGAAAAAATCCGCGCCTTAGCCGAAGACAAGATGGTGCGTTATTATACCGAGCGCGAAAACGACATTCGGACTTTGACGAACGAAGTGACCAAAAAAGTCGCCGACCTCGAAGCCGAAAAAGAAAGACTGCTGATTGAATATCAGGAAAACGCGCCGGAAATTCAGGAATATAATAAAAAG
>DASVRL010000073.1:0-5309 GCA_036388635.1 Pyrinomonadaceae bacterium | reverse complement strand
CGCCCGCAAAATGCAGTCGCAAATCGATTTCAAATTGTTCGGCGCGGTAAAGCAGATGACGCGATTCGGAAAAGACCAGCCGCTCCTGCAAAACCATCTGCCAATCGTCGAAAACGAGATTGGCGAGCAGCCTTTTTATCTTTGAGTCGCCGGCGCCGGAAACTGTCTTCTTCTTCGGTCTGAAAATGTTCAGCAGCGCGGCTGTATCGGCTTGTGAAACCTGCGCGTTTTTGTCGGCTTTCACGTATCTGAAAAAGTTTTCCAGTTTCGCGGCTCGGGCGGCACACTCGGCGCAAGTCCGTAAATGCCCGGAAACTTCCCGCTCTTCAGCCGTCGATTCGAAGCCTTCAAAGCTCTTCACAAGTTTTTCAAACTCTAGATGTTTCATTTAATCTCTCCGCAGCAAAGCCCTCTCTCTCTGAAGGTATAGTCGCGCGAAAGGGCGGAAAAATACATCGCTTCGATTATTTAGGCAATAATTTTATTAGTTTTTCGAGACATCGCGCCCGCGTCGGACCGATGCTGCCGAGCGGAATGTCCAGCATCTGCGCGATTTCAGTGTAAGGAGTCTGCTCTTGATTGAGATAAAGCAGCGTCAAAAGGCGGCGGCAGCGCTCGTCGATTGAGGCAAGCGCCTCTTCAATCTGTTTTTCTTCTTCGAGTTGAATTAAATGCTCGTCCGGCGAACGGCTCGGGTCGACAACTTCAAAACCGACGGTGCTTTCCAGCTCGTCAATCGACTTCGGTTTGCCGCGCGTTTCGCGATGAATCAGGTGGATGGTTTTGTGCTGCGTGGTCGTGACCAGCCACGCCCGCAGAAATTCGGGCTTTTCGAGCGTCTCGATTTTTTGAAAAAGCGTGGTGAAAACTTCCTGCAAAACGTCCGCCGCCAAATCCCTGTGAAGCCCAGCCCTGAGCGGAATCGAATACAGCAGGTTTTGATATTTGTAAACAATCGTCTCCCACGCCGATTCGTCGCCGCCGCGCGCGCGCTCGACCAGTTCTTCGTCGGTTTGAAACATCTGTTTCAATCAGTTACGTTACGTTACGTTACGGAACGGGATTAATCGTCAGCGCCCGCGCCGCATCCACGCGCAGAAACATACTGTCGGTGACATCCGTCGAAGTACCGCGGATGTGAGCGGCGACCTGATTCGAACTCATATCGGGATGTTTAACCATCACCAGCGCCGCGATTCCCGAAACGACCGGAGCCGCCATCGATGTGCCGCGCCAGGTGGCGAATCTGCCGTTCGGAATGGCGCTGACGATGCCGTCGCCCGGCGCCATCAGGCTGACCCAACTGCCGCGCGTCGAAAAAACTGCCAGAGAATCGAGATTGGTGCTGGCGGCGACGGCAATCAAACTACCGGTTTCTTCGGCTGCCGGAAAAATGCGCGTCCCGTCGCCCGTATTTCCGGCGGCGGCGACAACCACTATTTTCAGATTTCGCAGCTCGGCAAAGCTGTCGTCAGCCGACGAGCGATTATCGTCCATAATCGCGCCCAGCAGCTCTCTGATAAGAAAAGTTTTTTCCGTCGTTCCGAGGCTCAGATTGATAACGTCCGCGCCGTCGTCGGTATAAATGTTTCCGTCCGGGTTTGCCGCGTACCGCAAACCTTCCGCCAGATGCCAGATATTGCCCATTCCGTTCTGGTCGAGCACGCGAACGGGAATGATTTTGGCTTCCGGCGCGACCGCTATCGCGATTCCCGCCACGGCGGTTCCGTGCCCGTAAGCGCCCTGTCCCCAGGTTCCTACCTCGCCGGCGTAATAATCATAATCGACATAATCGTATCCGGGCAGCAGTTTGTCGGCAAAAACAGGATGATGATAATCGATTCCCGTGTCGAGCACGGCAATTTTCATTCCTGCCCCGCGCGAGATTTTATGCGACGCCGGCAGGTTTATTTTCTGCGTCATCCATTGATTCGAATAACCTTTGATGCTGCTGCCGATGCTCCACGAGCCGCCGATGCTCCATGAGCCGCCCATACTCCAGGGCAGCGGGCTCTGGCTCGGCGAACCGATCAGATAATTGGGCTCGGCGTAAACTATTCGCCCGCGAGCGTCGTTTCGCAGTTGGTTGACGACCTCCTCGACTGGTCTGCCGCCCAGAATCTGCATTCGATAGTGCGGGCTGGTTCCCAGTTGGCAGATCGGCGTCGGATTCAGCCCGTACTGCGCCGCTATCGCGGAAAGCTGCGAAGTGCGGTTAAGCTTGATAACTACCTCGCCGGGCTCAAAAAAGACGTCCGCGTCCTGCGCCGAAACGAAAACGCTGCCCGCGAAAAAAACCAGGAAAAACAGAAAAACGGCGGCAATGCCCGGAATGCTTCCACGTCGCATGAAACCCTCCCAATTAACCTTCAATTGAATAATTACAAAATAGTCCCTTTACAATAGTCCGCCGAACATCGGGAAAAATACATACCGGCTAAAAAAAAATTTTACCAGTGTCCGACAAAAACGAAAGGCGACCAGAAATACGGGTGGGCATTTTTTTCGAGCAATTGAATCTGGGCGCTTTGCAGCGCCTTGCCCGGATTATTGCCTTTTAACAGCGCGCCGTAAAACCGGCGCATCAAATTCGCAGTAGATTGGTCGTTGACCGTCCACAGACTCGACACCAGCGAGCTGGCGCCCGCGTGCAGAAATCCGCGCGTCAAACCGAATAATTCTTCGCCCGAAACGATTTTGTTCAAGCCCGTCTCGCAGGCGCTCAGGACGACGAGCTTATCCTGCAAATTCAAATCCCGCGCGTCTCTGACCGTCAAATTTTCGGTAAATAAATTAAGCGCCGAAAAATCGGGATTGTCAAGACGAAATTTTCCGTGACAGGCGAGATGCAGAACGCTGGTTTCAGCGAGATTTTTCCGCAGATTTTCGAGCGTCGCCGTTTCGTTTTTCAGCCGCACCGATTTTTTGAAAAGCCGCGCGAGCGTTTCGATTTCAGCGTCGATCAAAGGCGTCGCCGCGTCGCTGACGCCGACCAGCAAAGCGCTTTCCGGCGGAGAGATTTTCCGGCTCTGGCAGCTTTGCAAAACGGCGAGGCTCGGCGCGTAGACGATTTCCAGCTTCTCGATCAAAAATCGTTCGCCGTCGTGCAAAGCCTGAAACGGCAGGCGATGCAGAAAATCCGTCGGCACGACCGCCAGGCGCTTTCCCGAAAAAAACTTTTCCAGCGGGCGCAGCAGGGCGTTGTAAATCGTCTGCGCGTGGCGCGCTAATCTGTCCGCCGCTAGTTGCCGGTTTTCCGCCGAAAGCTTTTCCAAAAAACGTCCCGTTTTGATTTGAAAAAGAAACTGCTCGGTTTCCCGGCGGAGCGTTTCCGGCTCAAACGCGTAACGAAAAACCTCGAAATTTTTTCCCGTTATCACAAAAGCCCAGAGCGCGTCGTCGAAACCGGCAAACTCGACGACGGTCGTCTCGGTCAGAATGCTTTGCAGCTTTTCCAAATCGAATTCCTCGATTTCGCTAAAGGTTTTCGTCTCTTCATTTACCTGCGCGCGGCGTTCGAGTTCCGCCAGCTCGCGCTCTTTTTCGGCAGCCAGTTTCTGCAATTCGGAAATTCCGCGCCGCGCTTCCAGCCCGCTCGCCGTCTGCCGGTTAATCCGGCTGTAAAACCAATTTAATTCTTCGCGCAGGCGGGCGAGCTTCGGGTTTGTCGCGGAGAATTTCGGCGCGCCGTTCATCGTTTCCAAAAGCGTTCTCGAACGCGAACGCTCGTGCCAGGACAAAGCTTCGGAGAAATTATTTTGAGCAATCTTGATTTTGACCAACTCGTTATAAGGAAAAAGCTTATCTGAGAAAAACGCGCTGCGAAATTCTTCTGCCGACAAGCCCGCGCGCGAGTTTTCGACCAGATTAACCGCTTCGAGAAAAAACTTCTCGTCGCCGCTGATTTTGCCCAAGCCGACCAAACACAAATATTCGATTTGCCGCGAACAATCGGCGGCAGCCAACCGGAGCGTTTCGCGAAAAATCGCCTCGGCTTTTCCCGTTTCGCCGCGCCCGAGCGCGATCTCGCCCAAAAGCCAGCGTGCCGCAAGCTCGTGACGGCGATTGCCGCCCGCGACGAATTCTCGCAAAGCCGATTCAGCCTGAGCCTGCGCGGCGGCAGTTTTGTTTTCGCGAAAATAAAATTGAGCTTTGGAAAGACGCGCGAGGGCGACCGCAATCGAATTGCCTTCGGCGGCAAACAGCTTTTCGGCTTTATCGAGCAGATTTGCGGCAATCCCGGTTTCATCGAGTAAAAACAAGGCTTTCGCGCGGCTGAGCAAACTGCGGGCGAGTTCCGCCTGCATTCCGAGCTCGGCAAATTTCGCTTCCGTCTTTTCGTAAAACGCGACCGACTCGGGCAAAAGATTCAGTTCCAGATAAATATCCGCGATTTCCAGCTCGCAATTGGCGGATTGATGCGGCATCCCGAGCAAATCGTATTTCTGCCGCGAGCGCTCCATAAATTTCAGAGCCAAATCCAGACGCCCTTGAAACAAATAAAGATTGCTCATTCCGGTTTCGATTTCGGCTTCGGTGACGATCAGATTGTTTTCGGCGGAGCGCCGCAGCGCGCGCTCGTAGACGCCTTCGGCGGCGCGAAAATTATTTTGCAGAGCTTTTACAAAAGCCTGGCAATTCTCGACCATCGCCAGCTGCCGCTGGTCGCCGATTTGCTCGAAACGCCGGTGAGCCGAATTCAGATAAGGCTCGGATTCACGATAAAAATCGCGCCGCCAGTATAAATTTCCGATGTTGTGCTCGATTTTGCCGGCGGAATACAAATCGTTTTCGGCGATAAAAACGTCGCGCGCGCGCAAGCCGCAGGCGACGGCTTCCGTGTAGCGACCCAAAAGCGCCAGAGCGTAAAGCTTGCTGATTTGCGTCGTCGCGGCGGCGTGAAATTTTTCTAAATCCTCGAATCGTTTTTCCGATTGGTCGAGCCGCTGCAGGCAGTCTTCAAGCCTGCCTTTAACCAGGTTTTCAATCGCCGTCGTCCATTCCGCATAAGCTCTGATTTCGGGATCGCCGGTAAAATCGGTTAATTCCCGCAGAATTTCGACGATGACGGAAATTTTTTGCGGCTCGTGCGTCCAGACTTCGTAACAGATTTGCTGAAAAACGGCGGCGAGTTCCGCGTTTATAAGGTGTGAATATTCGTTGATTAACAGCCGGCGCCCGTCAGAATTATTTTCAATTAATTTTCGCGCAAGCTCCTGATGATTCATTTTTGAGACGGCAGTTAAAAAATTTAGACGGTCATCGCTTTACAGAAATCCAGTATAAGGTTCTAACCGCTTCGAAACAAA
>DASVRL010000072.1:0-8511 GCA_036388635.1 Pyrinomonadaceae bacterium | reverse complement strand
GAACGGAAAAGAATTTTAGATTTTTGTTTGTCGATATTTGATTTGCTTTCAATCGGAAATCAAAAATCAGAAATCAAAAATCTAAAATTCTCAAGCGACCTTCGTTTGCTCTTCAAACTCGTCCATGAAGAGATATTTCTTCCATTCCGGTTTCGATTCGGCGTAGTGGCACAGCAAAACGCGGTCTAAGCCGAGATTGAGAAGTTTTTGTGAAGTCAGCAGCGGCATTCTGGCTTGTTCGGGCGTGCGGTTGCCTTTGCGCCCGTTGCATTTGACGCAAGCCGTGACCAGATTCTGCGGCGTCGATTCACCGCCCTGCGCGCGCGGCAGAATGTGGTCTAAAGTTAAATCCGCCGCGTGTTTGTGGTCGCCGCAATACTGGCAGCGATAGCGGTCGCGAATATAAATCCGCGCGCGTTTCATCGTCGTCTCGCGGCGCCGGCGATGCACGTTGACGTAATGACGCAGACGCACGACCGACGGGACGCGAAATGTCTCACGCGGCGAATGCAGAACATTGTCGCCGTCGTATTCTTCAACCGTCACCGAACCGCGAAACCACAGACACATTGACCGCGCAATGCCGACCGTTCCGAGCGGCTCGTATGAGAAATTCAATAGTAAAACTCTACCTGTCAGCAAGTGAAATCGCCTCCTTTTTCTTTAATAATTGTGTTGTTTAAAAAACCGAAATTGTCGGAACAAATCGAACCTTCACCACAATATTTTGTATGACAGACATTAACTGCCGCTATTTTAGATGATTTTTGTTCGATTTGTATATAAATTTTTTGTTAACAATGAAGAATTTCGACATAAATTTGTCGAAATTTCCTTGGGCTGAAATATTTGGAGCGGGTTATTTGCATCGAACCCGCTCCTTCCGGCAGACAGACGCGGCTCACGAGACTAGCCAAGAACCGGGATAGTCAGGTTTTCCGCCTGCGAGAAATTTTTATTAATTTTGGAGCATCGTACCGGATTCGAACCGATGCCTTCGACATGGCAAGCCGAAATCTTAGACCTGACTAGACCAACGATGCTTAATAAAAAATCTTGTAAATTCTACAAAAATAAGGTATTTTTAGCTTCTCCCGCTTATATAACAGCAGTTCTTTACCTAATCCTACAGGAGAAAAAGTATGTATTACGGAGATGACATTATTATCACAAGAAAAGGATTGCGTATTCGGAGTAAAGCATTAAATCCGATAGGAATCGCCGATGAATCAGTTTGTTGGGGAATTTCCGTTCCCCCTGCTCCGAATGAAAAAGAGCGAGTCCCGGATATTCTAATCTCGGAATTTCATCCCAAAGTCTGGCATGTTCTTTTCAGAATAACGATTGAATTAAGAGATGAACAAGGGACATTAGGGGAAGTGGATCGGATACTTAATGAGTTATGGTTCAATATACTTTCCACGCAATGCGCTCCTTCAGGTTATAAACACGCAACTTGGAATATTATCGGCGAGGCACTAGACAAAAGAGAGCTGGTTGACAAAAGTTTAGAGTCTATTATGGAAGACTTTCATGCGGATATTGATGCCTTCGCAGAGGAAAATGACGAATTTAGAATACGCTTAACTAGAGATGTGTCCTTGAAAATGCTTCAATATCGCCTCTGTTTGGAAGAGGAGATTCTCAAACGTGATAAGGAAGAAAACTTTCTTCACAAAAGGCTTAAGGCTAATAACACGCTTTTGTATTGGTTCGCCGGAGCAGACGAAGACAGTAAAGTCGGTAGAAATATTGCTCCTGAAATTAAGGAAGAGCTTACAAAATTAAAAGCGGATTTCGAGGAATTTGAGGAAAGCTTGCCTAAACCGGTTCAGTGCAGATGGCTTAAACAACTGGCAACCTATCGAATATATAATCAAGCTCAGGCAAGCGGAAATCCGGAAAATATTCCTATTGCCGCTTGGAATAACCCGATACGCTTTAAGTTTGATGCGGCAACCTCTTTTTTAGTCCCCCAGTCGGAAAATGATAAAGAAAAATTTGAAGAAATCATTAAACAATGTGTTTATGATAAAGAAATAGAGGACAAAAAAGATTTTCCAATCAAAACAATCGCAGCATTCAATCCCTATGAGCATTATCTGCGGGTTATTCTTCCAAAAAAGGAATTCAAAAATAATCGAGTATCAATTCAAGTAAAATACAGAGTGAAGTTGAATCAAAATGCTTTTAACAACAACGGAAATACCGAAGAAGTAAAATTTCAATCGGTTTCATCAATCGGTTTGCTGCAAAGTATTGCCGAGCAGGTCAGAAAAAGAAAAATAAACCTCCGTTACCTTTCAAATTCGATACTGAATTTCAGCTTAAGCACGGAAATCGGTAAAATTTCGATGATTGGAAAAACAGAGGAGCCGTCTACAAAAAAAATAAGAGAGGAGATTCAACGCGATTTGATAGGAGTCGCTCACCAAAGAAAAGTAAAAAACCTTACGATTAAAAGCGCATCAGTAGAAAAATATGGGGCAAAAACACTTTTTTTATCAAATAAATTCGGATATGCGAATGACACCAATGATGAATATAAAAAGTCACTTTGGAATCTGGCTAATTTATACGGCTTTGAAGTGATATCTTTAGAGAATCCGTCTACTGTTCAACATATCGATACGGAAAAAGGAAGTGTTTTAGAAAATATAGTAACCGAGCACATTAAAAAATCGCACGCTTTTCTTCAGATTTATTCTAAACTTCAGACTAAAGACGCTGAAAAACAAACGGATTGGCTGCTTTTCGAACTCGGTGTAGCAAGAGGCTTCGGTATTCCTTATGCAATTTGTATCGATGAACTAATTGACAAAAGCCAACGAAACTCAATTATCGAAGGAATTCGATATTATTCATTCAATTCCTTGGAAAGCATAGAGAATAAACTCAAGAAAATCGAGGAAGCTTTAATTTTTTTACAGAATGCCTCCTATTAAATCGCCGACAAATATAAATAGCTAAAGAGTAATTGCGGATTGTAGAACAAGAAGAATCTACAATCCCCAATCGTCTAACCTTTCACGCAAACGACCTGTTTCAGTTGCGCGACAACCTCGACCAAATCCGACTGGTTGCGCATCACTTCGTCGATGTTTTTGTACGCCGACGGGATTTCGTCAATCACGCCAGCGTCTTTGCGACATTCGACGCCCGCCGTCTGGCGCTCCAAATCCTCGCGCGAAAAAGCTTTTTTCGCCGCCGTGCGCGACATTTTTCGTCCCGCGCCGTGCGAGCAGGAGTTGAAGCTCTGCGGATTGCCCAAGCCTTTGATGATGAACGATTTCGCGCCCATCGAGCCGGGAATAATCCCGTACATCCCTTCGTCGGCACGAATCGCGCCCTTGCGCGTCACGTAAACCTTTTCGCCGAAATGCACTTCCGGGCTGACGTAGTTGTGATGGCAATTGACCGTGATTTCGGGACGAAACTCTTTCTGGTCGTTAAACATACGGTTGAACGATTTCAAAAGTCGCTTCATCATAATCTCGCGGTTTTTCATCGCGTAGCGCTGCGCCCAGTCCAAATCGTGCCAGTAGTTCTTGAACTCTTCCGTTCCCTGAACGAAAAAGGCGAGATTCGGGTCGGGAAGTTCCGACAATTTATGCAGATGCTTCGCCGTTTCGATATGCAGTTTCGCCACTTCGTTGCCGATATTGCGCGAGCCGGAATGGAGCATCAGCCAGACGTTGTCTTCGGTGTCGAGACAGACTTCCAGAAAATGGTTGCCGCCGCCGAGCGTGCCCATCTGCTTCATCGCTTTCGCTTTGCGCGACTGCACGCCTTTGTGAAGCCGTTCGAATTCCGCCCAGCCTTCCCAGCGCGAGGCGTCCGTGTCGGATTCTTTGTGTTCATTAAATCCGACCGGAATCGCGCGTTCGATTTCGTGACGCAAATCTTTCAGTTTGCCTTCGAGAATCGAGCTTTTAAAAGGCGTTTTGACCGCCATCATCCCGCAGCCGATATCGACGCCGACGGTCGCCGGAATCACGGCGTCTTTGGTCGCCACGACCGAGCCGACCATCGAACCGATGCCGAGATGGGCGTCCGGCATCAATGCGACGTGTTTATAAAGACACGGCAGGCGCGAGACGTTGCGCAGCATATTGTGTTCGTCAGTAGACATTTCGTGGTTGACCCACGAAAGAATATCGGCTTGCGCGCCGCTGACGTTTAGTTTGTTGTATGGCATATTTCCTCCAATAAAATTATAACAAGTCAATAAAATAAAGATTCGCTTAACCGTAAAGCTCAGGCAATTATCCTGCCGAAATTTAAGCGCCGCGAGAGCGCCTGATTTTCGCCTTTTATTTTTGTATCAACGCGCCGCTCAGGAAAGGCATCAAAATTGCTGTCACGGGGTTGGGTAAATAAATGATTGAAATCGGGACACTCTTACAGGAACGCTACTTAATAGAAAAGCAAATCGGCGTCGGCGGAATGGGCGAGGTTTATCTCGCCGTCGACCAGCGTTTTGAAAGTTATGTGGCGATTAAAAAAACCTTCTATAACAATGATGAGTTGGGCGAGGCTTTCGAACGCGAAGCGCGACTGCTCAACAGTCTGCTGCATCCGGTTTTGCCTCACGTCTCGGATTATTTCACCGAGTCGGGCGGATATTTTCTCGTGATGCAGTATATCGAAGGCGAGGATTTGTTCGAGATTTTAAAGCGCGAAGGCTCGTTTCCGATCAAAGATGTTTTACGCTGGACGGACAGCCTGCTCGACGCGCTCGATTATCTGCACTCGCAGGAACCGCCCATAATTCACCGCGATATAAAACCGCATAATTTGAAAATCACGCCGCGCGGCGACGTCATTCTGCTCGATTTCGGTTTGGCAAAGCTAAATTCCGATAACACGACCGGCGTTAAAAGCGTCTTCGGTTATTCGCGTAAATATTCGCCGCTCGAACAAATTCAGGGAACCGGAACCGACGCGCGCTCGGATTTGTTTGCGCTGGCGGCGACCGCCTATCATCTTTTAACGGGCAAGCCGCCGATTGACGTGCTCGCCCGCGCCTCGGAAATCATCGTCGGAAATCCCGACCCGCTTCCGCTGGTCAGCGAAGTCAATAAAGAAGTTCCGCTCGGCGTGGCGCATATTCTGAATACGGCGCTGGCGCTCAATGCCGCCGGGCGTTTTGTCTCGGCGAAAGCGATGCGGCAGGCGCTGGAAAATGCTTCTAATGAAGCTTCAAACGAAGAAGCCGCGGTCTTACCCGAACAAATCTTACCGCCCATTGCGGCTGACCCCGGAATCGTAATTTCTCCAGAAAATGAGGATTTTCCGGCTCTGGAAGCTTTTGCTGCCGGTGCCGCCAACGTTTCTGCGCCAGCGGCTGAAAATAATGAGTTAGCTGAAAATTATGAATTTATAGACAGTAAAGCTGCGTTTCCGCAGGCTGAAGCGTCTTTGCCGGTGGAGCCGACCTTTGCGCAGCCGACCTTTGCCCAGTCGACTGTGAGCGGCGATGTCGCGACGAAAGTAACTCCGCGCCGAAGAGCGTCGCGGCTGCCGCTCGCGGTTTTGGCGGCGTTGATAATTTGCGCCGGCTTGGCGGCTGGATATTTCATCAACCGGGCGAATTCATCGAGTCAATCTCCGTTGACTGCATCGACTCCTCAGGAATCTAATTCGGAAACCGGACAAAACGCCGTCGTTTCGGATTCGCCGACGCCCGAAGCATCTGATTCGCCTTTGTTGCAAAACCTGGAACAGGCTAAAACCAAGCCTCTCGCCATCGAAAAAACTGTCGCTAAGAAAGAAATTGCTAAAGAAACCGTTGACGAACCAATTTCTAAAACGGAGACTGCGGAAAAGCCGAAGCCCGCACCGGTTGAAGAGTCGCGCCCGGTTCAGGCACCGTCGCGCCGCAACGAATCTCCGCGCCGCAATCAAACATCGACGCGCCGCACTGAAACCGAGCCGGTTCCCGACATTGAGTCGGTTTTTACGGGTCGCCCTTCGAGCCAGCGCGGCGAGCGCTGGCGACGCCAGGAACAATGGCGCCGCGAGCCGCGCGACGATATGAGCGAAGAGGAATGGCGCGAATGGCGGCGACAGCGCCGAGAGGAACGGCGGCGTCGCCAAAACAGAAACTATTTTCCGTTTTAAGATAGATTCGAGCGATTGTTTGGGAAAATAGACGGAACGATAATTTATCGTCCGTCTATTTTATTTTTGAAAGTTGAAATAATTCTGCGGCGCGCCGCCTGAACGCGTTTTAGCGTAAAACTTTGATGTCGCGCTCGCTGAAAATTTTCCAGCCTCCGGTCGTTTGCTGCCAGCGCAGCTCCTGTATGACCTCGCCGCGGCGGCTTTTCGCGCCGTTGTCTATGCTATATTTTTTGCGAAAACGCATTATCGCCATCCGCCCGCCGTTTTGAAATATGATTTCCGGTGCTTCGGCGCGAATGTCGATGGATTTAGCAGCCGCGAAAGCGCGCGTTTTTTCGAGGCGGACGGCAGTTTTGGAAGCGTTGCGGGCGAGATAAAACGCTTTTAACTCGGGCATATAAAAAGACATTTGTCTTTCGATGTTGCGCGCATTCGTCGCCTCGACCCAGCGCGAGAGAGATTGGCGAAGTGAAATGGCTTCGTTATTTCCGCCGCCGCCGGAAAC
Source organism: Pyrinomonadaceae bacterium (assembly GCA_036388635.1). GTDB lineage: Bacteria > Acidobacteriota > Blastocatellia > Pyrinomonadales > Pyrinomonadaceae > JALZHR01. Next base: position 1,880 of record DASVRL010000072.1, on the reverse strand, counting down.
TCGCGTGCGCGTAGTAAAACTCGACGAAGTCTTTTCTTTCGTTTCTGCGGCGGCGGCGCGGTCGTCGAGCGGCTCCGCGCCGTAAATGTCCCAACTGACGACTTCGTTGATTTTGTCGTAAAAGGTCTGGATGATAACCGGCTCGATAAGCTCGGCGGCGGAAATGCGCCGCGTTACGCGCAGTCGCCTGCCGTTTTCGAGCGGCGTGAACGTGAAATTCACGTTGTCGTTGCTGCCGCCGCTGGAATTAAAGGTCAGACTGCTGCGCTCAAGCCCGATGCGCGAACGCAGCACGCCGCCGTTCGTCGTGCGTATGCTGCGGGTGATTCCGTCGGCGACAAAGTCGACACGCGGCGCGCGCGAAGAACCGAGCGCCACGCGATTGCCGCGACACTCTATCGCCAGCAGGTCGGGCGGCGTCAGGCGCACCGCCAAATCGATAAAAAATTGCTGTTGCTCGCCGTACGGAACGTTGCTCGTCGCTCCTTCAATAACGGAATAAAGCTTATCGCTGCTGTCGACGTCAATCCGGTAAACGCCGTTCAGACCTGCTGACGGATTGCAGACGTTACCGGTTATTCTATCCCGCATTCCCTGCGCGTAAATCGTTCCGCCGCCGCAAACGAGTAAAATTGTCGAAATTATTATAAAGCGCGCGTTCTTTCGTATCATTTCGCCCCCTTGTTAATTTAATTACACTGCTTTTGATAGCTGTATTATACGCCGAGTTTGAAAAATATTATACAAAAAAGGAACGCCGCAATGTAAGCGACCGAGCATTAAATCTGCGGCATTGCTTTCGAAAAAGGACGACAAGTTTTAAAGTGACTTCTAACGCGGCGGGACTCGAACCCGCATCGAAGGCTTTCGCCGACGCTTTGACCCGTTAAGCTACGCGCCCTTTAGGTTGGATGTAGTCGCTTTGGCATTCGTCCGGAAAACAAGGGCGACAAAAATAGAAATGACCGTGTTTTTCTAACCAAAAGAAATGTAGTCATTCCGGCATTCGCCCGTTAAACATTTAAAATTTGCCGAAAAAAAATGTTGAAAATAAATATGCGGATAATCTAAGCTATTAATGAGTTGGAATTTCTCAAACTCATTCCTGCCAGGGTCGTCACTCCAATTCAAAAGGATAAAAATTATGACTTCGACCAAATGCGCGCAGTGCGGGCTGGTGAATTTCAGCACCGCCGTGCAGTGTAAAAGATGCGGGCAGCCGCTGAATGAAATGTCCGCTTTCGCCGACCAGCGCGCTTACCAGCAAAATGTCCAGCCGCTGCCGACCGCCGCGCCGCAAAATAATTACCGGCAAGCTCAATCTTTTCAGACGCCGCCGCCGCCGCCCGTTTTCGACAGCCACCAGCAGATGTTTGACCAGCCGCCGCCGAACTGGTGCTGTATCAAATGCGGAGGCAGAAACGGCGTCTCGATACAAAGCTTCAAAAAGACTTATCTGCCGCCGGTCGCCTATCTCGGATTTTTAATCGGTCCGTTGATTTTTCTGATCCTGGCGCTGATATTGCGCGTCAAGCACCATTTAAACGCGCCGTTTTGCGCGCAATGCTGGGACGGTTTTAAAAACCAGCCGACGATTTCCACACTGCTCAGCCTCGCCTGCGTAGTCGCGCTTTGCGGCGGCATAATTTTGAGTTTCGCGATGGAATCGGTTGCTTTCGGCTTTCTGGCGGTCATCGCGGGCATCTCGGTCGGCATTTATGCGAAATTTTACGAATCGAAAGTCTCGCCGAAATACAAAAAGGTCAACGGCAAGCTCGTCGTGATTGACGCTCCGTTAGTCGGCGACGTAACGTTTTACCGCTAGAAAATCCGTCCGTCGAATAAAACGGGCGGGCGCGAAAACGGTCTGTGCACTTTAT